>CALRXZ020000016.1:0-45013 GCA_943372255.1 Chitinophaga pinensis | reverse complement strand
CGTTGTTTAATTTTGAAGTTAGGGATACAGGTATAGGAATCAAACTTGAAAAGCTAGAGAAGATTTTTGAAGCATTCTCTCAAGCTGACAATTCAGTAACCAAGAAATATGGTGGAACAGGATTAGGTCTGACCATCAGTAACAAAATTTTGGGTTTGATGGATAGCCAGTTAAAAGTAGAGAGTGAATTGGGTAAAGGTTCACGTTTTTATTTCAGTATCAAATTGAAAACTGATCTTACGGGTAAGATGTCTTTGGAAGAAGTGGGACTGATAAAAAAGGTATTGGTGGTTGATGATAATAAGAACAATAGAACCATTCTCAAAGAAATGCTTCATTTGAAAGGAATTCTTGTAAAAGAAGCAAGTAGCGGGATGGAAGCCATTCAAACATTGTATTCAGGAGCAAAATTTGATGCCATATTAATGGACTATCATATGCCCGATTTAGATGGTTTAGAAACTATTCAAAAAATTAAACTTGATCAAGCACTCAAAGCAAGCAATATTCCCGTGCTTTTATTGTCTAGCTCAGCTGATCAAGCATCAGTAATTGATTTAAGTAAGAACCTAGGGGTTAATATCAGGTTAGTGAAACCGGTGAAAATGCAGGAATTATACCAAGCATTGTCCATGATTACCCAAAAAGAAACTAGGGTTGTTGAAGCTCAAGTGAAAGAAACTATTTTTCAAGATGCAATAACCATTTTGATTGCTGAGGATGGTGAGATTAATATGCTACTGGCTAAAACAGTTATTGAAAGAATTGTTCCCAATGCTACCATTATTGAAGCAATGAATGGTAATGAAGCAGTAGAGATTTGTAAAAAATCATTACCAGATTTAGTACTGATGGATATACAAATGCCAATTCTCAATGGATATGAAGCAACACAGCAAATTAGGTTGTTGCCAGGCAGTTCTATTATTCCAATCATTGCCTTAACGGCAGGCATAGTAAAAGGGGAGAAGGAAAAGTGCGAAGCTGCAGGAATGAATGATTTTGTATCAAAACCATTCGTAGAAGAAACCTTAGTATCCATTTTTAAGCGTTGGTTAAAATCAAATGCCCCAATTAACATTGAAACAGCTGCTAATACAGAAAAAGAAGCGTCGCTTCATTTGGATTTAGAACAAATTCGAAAATATATGGGGGCTGATGATATGCTTATTCAGCAATTCCTTAGTTTGACCATTTTGGAAATTAGAAAGTCAATAGTTGCCATTGAGCAGGCAATTACTGAAAAGGATATCAGTTCCATTAAATCTGCTATTCATAAACTCAAAGGAACATCACTAACAGCCAGTCTTTCTCATATGAGCGCCATTGCCAGTAAATTTAGTGGGATGGATTTATTTCAAGATAACTTAGTTAACACATTGTTTCAAGAGCTGAAATTTGAATCTATGATTGTTATAGACTTACTAGAAAAACAACTTTCCAAATTCAATAACAAATAATTATAATAGTGCTGATCTTTTAATCATCACAATAGTTCCATCTAGCTTTTCAATTTGAATAGTGGGTTTTTTGGTATGATAATATTCTAATAGAAATTGGCAATTATCATTAAATTCTGAGGCTTTCTTTCCATCAATGGATTTGATAGTTTCTCCTATTGTTAACAATTGAGTGGAACTGTTTTTATTTAGGTTGATTGAAGTAATAATTAGTTTTCCATCCTGATAAGAAACCCTTGCATCAAGCAGCAATGGATTTTTTTCAGAAACTGGGTTGGGTTCTATATAATATTTCCCCTCAGTATGGTTTAAAACAAATGAAGTTGTTTGGCTGGAAAAAAAGCCTATTCCTATTTTAAAATCTGTCTTTTCATAAACTGCACAGTTTGTATTTGAGAAATTTGAACCTCCTATTTTAAACTGGTCAAGTAGAATGGTTTTTACGGTGTCTGCCTTTCCTAATCCAGTGACTGACATGCTGGAATTTAAAGCAATTGAGGTTTTTCCAGAACCAATCAATTGTTGGTGCAGCATATTTAAATCTGAATTTTCAGGTATTTCAATTGAGCCTGTATATCCCAAATCAATTAAACAATTTGGATAGTTTATTCCGTTTATGGTTAAGTTAGTTTTAGGTCTATATGTACTATTTGAAACAGGTAGTTCAATATTGGAATCATTTATTGGGAATGGTATTTTTGAAACAAATAGCAACTGTTGATTAAAATCAATCTTCCAATTTAATTTGCCAATCACATCCATACCCAAAAGATAAAATTGGTGACAGGTTAAAAATTCCATGTCATAAATTGCCCCTTTAATATTTTCTATTAAATGAGTCCCAATTTTCATCTTTCTAATAACAGTATTATTGATTTTTATTTTTTTTAAATTGGCATCCGTAATAGTTTGGGATCCATTTTTTACAATTAAACCTGTTGTTGATTGTACGGATGAATTAGACAATCCTAAGGTAGCTCCAGTATCAAAAGCAAAATCAACAATGACATCATTAATGCTTGCTTTAAAAACCAATAATTTATTTTCTAGGGAAAATGGAATTGTATCAATGCTATTCACTTGCGCATTAGAAATAAAGCCGCAAAAAATTAAGACAATACCTAAAAATGGTTTGATCATTAATATGGATTTGAAATACAATAATAATTGAAATTAATAGGAGCTGAATATTTGTTAGTGGTATGAAAAACAAAAGGTTGGAACTTTTGTTCCAACCTTTTGCGAATTTCTATTAAAAAATATTTGGTTATTTTTTGCTGTCTGGTGGAAAATTTGCCAAGATCTTTGTTACAGCTGCTTTAATAGCTGCATCAGGATCTTTTGGAGCTTTATCTATTTCTGAATTACCAGTTCCTTGCCATACCATTTTCTGGGTTTTGTTATCAACAATATCAATAACTAAAGAACCGTCTTTGTAGTTATAAGTACTTACAGTGGTTGAACCAACTCCCATACCACCGCCCCAATAACTGTATGGTCTATATATACCACCATATCCATAGTAATTGGTAGAGGAAGAAACGGATTGTTTATCTTTTAATACGGTTACTGCATTGATAATTAAGTCAGCATTGCTACCAGCTTCTTGAAATCCTTTACTGGTTAATTCAGCCTTTATGGCATTTACAATTCTATCAGCATTTAATTGACTTACACTACCGGTAGTTTTTAAATTATAAACACTAAATGTTTTATAATTACTAAATACGGCGTTTTTGTCATAATCGGTTGAAACTTTTAAAGTTGGTCCACAAGATGCAGCAAATAATAATACTGCTATACCTAAGGCGTACTTTTGAATCAGGGTTTTCATGTTGTTTTAATTTTAATAGTGGATATTTTTTGAGAATAAAATTGAACAATCATTCAAATTTAAAACAAGTTTTATTTTGAGTCATCTTTTTCTACAGTTACTACCTCATACATATCTTTTCCGTCTTTTTTAATAGGCTGATAATAGACTTCTCCTAGTTTCATAAAAACTTGGTCACCTACTTTCTCTTCTTTTGCTCCCTCAGGTAGGTGTTCTACAATTGTTCCAGCTGTTGGAGGCACTACGGTATATCCTTTATCTGATTTTTCATAATAAGTTCCACCATAGTAATAGTTGTTTACTGTTTCATTTACTACTACAGTTTGAGTATTTGGTGGAAGAGTGGTAATAGTAGCCCCAACTGGTGCTTGAACTACGGTATACCCCCCATTAGAAGCTACATAATAGACACCTTGGTCATAATGGTATTGTTGATTTTCAATTGATATAATAATGGCTGTTGCCGCCATAGCAGTAATAAAGAATCCCCATGGATGCCATACTGGTCCCCAATAGAATGGACGATAAGGGTGGTAGGAGTAGCCAAAATGGCAATAAAAACTCATTCCACCATATCTATAGGGTGGGCGGGTATAAGGTCTATAGCTGCCCCTAGGATAACCATTATTAATATGGGTACTATTGTTCACATTGATATTGACATTGGTATTCTTGCTGTTGTCAATATTAACTTTATTACCTGTCTTGATATTGGTATTGTTCGTGGTATTATTACTATTATTCCCTGATCCAATACTGGTATTTTTATTGCCGGAACCAATATTATTGGTTTTGTTTCCTGAATTACTAATTGTATTTCCCGAATTGTTGGTTTTATTTCCAGTATTTAGTTGATTAGTTTTTCCGCTATTGGTTGCTTTAGAATTTATAGAAGATTGGGTCCCTTTTTGCTTGTTTAAAGAAGGTTGGGATTTTTGTGTTGCTGTTTTGTTACCTGTCTTGGGTTGTCCTTTTCCCAATTGAGCAAGCAATAGGCCATTGGACAAGGTTAAAAACAGCAAAGAAAGTACCAATTTGCTTGATAGTTTTAAGTAAGGAAGGTTGAATCTAAACATGTAGGTTGTTTTTGATGGTATCATATTCAATGATTTGGTTGGCACTTGATTGAAAAATAAAACTAAATGAGTTTTGAATTTTCTACAAAAAAGGGCTGTTTTATATTTAAAAATACATCATATAAGTCAATTCGATACTGCTATTTCCCGTATTTTTAGACTTCAATGACTATTTTAGCTATCAACTAAGTAGATTTCTGATTAGGATCTTCAAATTTTACAAAAACTAGTTATGAGAAAACTATGCATTCTTTTTGTGGTAATTTTTGCTTGCAATTTGGCAAAAGGACAATCGGCTCCTGCTTCTGATAGTATCAAATGGAAAAATCAGAAACTGGCTCCTTGGTTTGTTGAAAGATTTAGACTTAGTGCAGGGTATATGAATGCAGTAAACAATACCGATATTAAAATTGGTGCTACCCTTGGTGGTGTTGGAACAGATATTGATTTTGAGAAGGACCTTGGTTTTAATAAACAAATTGGAACCTTTATGGCCAATTTTCAATGGCGTATTTCTAGAAGATCTAGATTTGATTTTAGCTATTTACAATTTAATAGGTCTTCCACTAAAAAATTAGAAAGAACTATTCAATTTGGGGATAATACCTATAATGTCTCTGCCAATGTTAGTAGCTTTTTTAATACTACTATTTATAGAGCTTCTTGGGGATATGCTGTTTTGGCAAAACCTAAAGCTGAATTAGGCTTTTTAATTGGCACTCATACCCTTCAAACAAATATTGGAATGGGAATCACTACAGGTGCAGGTTCCTTAACTTCTAATCAAAACTTCAACTTTACTGCACCATTACCAGATTTGGGTGTTTGGGGTGGTGTATCCTTGAGTAAACGTTTGGCTTTAAACGGAGAGTTTAATTACCTGACCATTACCACAGGTGATGTGAGCGGAGAAATTGTGGGCTATAACGCTGTTTTAATGTTCAAAGCCACAAAAGATTTGGATCTTTCTTTAGGTTATACCGGGTTTAATTTTGTGATAGACGCCAACGTAGATAATAACAAAGCTCATGTTGGTTGGGGATACAGTGGTCCATCTATTACTGCTGGTTTTAGTTTTGGAAATAAAAAATGGGGGCACTAGTCTTAATCGAAATCGATTTAGTTGATTTTGATTTTTTATCTGCTATTAACAACCATAGAGTCATGCATTCTGTTTAGGTTTGCAGCTTTCTGAATCTGAATTGTTAGTACATGTCAACAGCATCAATTTATCCTTCCATGATTCAAACCATGCGCTGGTTTGGACCCAATGATCCCGTTAGTTTACAAGATATTAAACAAGCAGGCTGCACGGGAGTTGTAACTGCTTTGCACCACTTACCCAATGGAGCTATTTGGACAAAAGAAGCCATTCTAGAGCGTAAAGAGCTGATTGAAGCTGCTGGTTTAACTTGGTCCGTAGTAGAAAGCGTTCCTGTTCATGAAGCCATTAAAACCCAAACGGGTGATTTTGAGCAATACATCAAAAATTATACGGTATCCATCAAAAACCTAGGTGCATGCGGTATTCACATAGTGACCTATAATTTTATGCCAGTATTAGACTGGACAAGGACTGATCTAGCATTTACTGTTGCAGATGGTTCTAAAGCACTCAGGTTTGAGAAAGCTGCTTTTATGGCTTTTGATCTATGTTTATTAAAAAGGGCTGGCGCCGATACAGACTATACTGCAACAGAAAAACAAAGAGCTTTTGACCGGTTTGAACAAATGAGTGCAGATGAGCGCTTGTTGTTACAAAGAAATATAATAGCAGGTTTGCCAGGTAGTGAAGAAAGTTTTACGCTGGATCAATTCCAACAAACCCTTGATACTTACCAAGGAATAGACGCAAGTCAGTTGAGAAATAATCTCATTTATTTTCTTAAGTCCATTATGCCTTTTGCTGATGAGGCAGGAGTAAAAATGGTGATCCATCCTGATGATCCACCTTATCCCATACTTGGATTGCCAAGGGTATTGAGTACTGCATCAGATTTTCAGGCTTTAATTGACGCAGTGCCTTCTGCTAATAATGGCCTTTGTTTTTGTACAGGTTCATTTGGGGTAAGACCTGATAATGATTTGCCAGCCATGGTAAAAAAATTTGCTGATAGGATTAACTTTATTCATTTACGTAGTACGCGCAGAAATGAATGGGGAGATTTTTATGAAGACAACCATTTGGAAGGAGATGTAGACATGTATGCTGTAATTAAAGAATTGGTAATGGCCATGCAAGCCAGAAACTGTTCTATTCCAGTAAGACCAGACCATGGCCATCAAATGTTGGATGATTTAAAAAAGAAAACCAATCCAGGATATTCAGCCATTGGCAGATTAAGAGGATTGGCAGAAATACGTGGGGTAGAATTAGGTATCCGAAGAAGCTTACAGGAGCAATCTATCTAAGTTTTCTTTTTTCTTAAATCTGGAGCATAATAAAAGAAACAACGTAGGGTATGGATTCTATCATACTGGTATCCACTAGCTTTTTGTTGGTAAGTAAGCATATACCCAAAGTCAAAGTTCAGTGTTTTTGATAGGGGCTGTCTAATACCCAGAAATATCCTGTTTTGATCAAAAGTATTATAGACTATTTCTTTACCAAATTGAATCATCAATTCATCAGACAAACTCAGAGAAGGATAATTAGGATTTTTAAAAATAGGAATATTAAACGCCAACAAATACCTGACCCTATTGCTGAATTTATAGTTGCCGGTAAATTGGTCATTGACAATTTTCTCAACCCAACGTTGCTCATTCCTGATTCTTTGAAGCATTCCAATGCTTCCCAACTTGCTGGTTAATAAAGCTTGTTGATAAAGTCTATTTTCTACAGCAAAATGTTCCCAGTTGGCGGTTGTTGGGGCTATCCACATTCTACCTATTCCTGCAGTTAGACTAAAATGATCATTTACCCAATATTGAACACCGGTTCGTAAAAAATAAAAGTTGGGATCTGCTAGAAAATTGGTTCTTCTCAGGTGCGCATCGGCCACTATTCCCCAGTGTTTGCTGAATCTAATAGTACTATTCAGGCTAGTCCAGCTTTGAGAAACATTGTTCACAGTTTTTGTCTGTGCTAAACATTGATATGGTATAATAATCAAGAATAGGAGGGATGCTGACAAAGGCAGTAATCCCTTATAAAAGGTTTTCATGTAATTAATATTAGAATCCTCAGGCAAAAAACAAAATCAATAATTGCGCAGCTAAAATTCGCATAATCATGGTCAACGGGTAAACTGTTGCGTATGTTGCCGATGGAATATCATTGCCAGCCATCTTAAGTGCAAATGCTAGTGCTGGAGGATCTGTACAAGCGCCTGCTAAAAGGCCACAAATTTCAAAATAAGTTTTCTTCAAGAATTTTTTTGCAAATAATCCCACCAATAAAAGTGGAATCATGGTAATGGCAATGCCCATACCAATCCATCTATATCCACTACCATCTGCAAATGCGCCAGCTAGATTATGGCCACTACTTAATCCTACACTGGCTAAGAAAAGGGCAATTCCCAATTCTCTAATCATGAGGTTGGCGCTATTGGTAGTATAATTATTTAAGTACAAAGAATTCCCAAACCTACTCAAAAACAAAGCCACAATTAAAGGCCCACCTGCCATTCCTATTTTAACAGACACTGGAATATTGGGAATATGAAATGGGATACTGCCTAATATGATTCCAAAAACTATGCCTATAAAAATTGGCCCCAAATCTGGTGCCTCTAATCTTTTCAAAGAATTACCCACTAGGCTGGTAAATTCATTCACACTATCTTCTGTACCTACAACAGTAATAGTATCGCCTAATTGAAGTAATACATTCCCATGAGCTACCATTTCAATGCCAGCGCGTTTAATCCTAGAAATGGTCAATGCTTCATGTTGCAATTCCATGATATTTCCCAAACGCTTATGGGTTACTTCTTTTCTAGTGACAACAATAAATCTAGAGATTAAATTACTGGTTGGAATGGTCCTAAGATTCATGTCAATTTCTGATCCAACTAAGAGTTTAACTTTCTCCATCAATTTCTTAGTTGCCACAAATTGCATTACATCATCCTCCGCCAACACTAAATCTGGCGTAGGTGTAATCACTTGACCATGGTGTAACATTCTAGAAATAATAACAGGCTCATTGAGCATTTTGAAAATATTTCGCAATGGTTGACCAACTAATTGTTTGTTCTCTAATTTAATATGAACGTTAATGGGTCTATTGGATTGGATAAAATTCAATTTTCGATGCAATTCTTTTTCTTTCTCAATATCTATTCCCAGTATTTTTTTCAAGATTACCAATGATAAAATGATTCCAACTACAGCAAATGGATATGCAACTGCATAGGCTAAGGTAATGGTACCATTGTCTACACCAGAAATGTGTAGGTCTTTTACGGCAGCCTGTGCAGCGGCAAGTCCTGGGGTATTGGTTACGGCACCACTCATTACCCCTGCCATAATTGCAATATGGTTATTGGAAAGGTAGAAAAATAGAATAGTGATTGTTACGCCTAATAATACTACTGTTGCTGCAATGGCATTACTAGCCAAGGCAGTTTTTTTGAGGGAAGCAAAAAAGCCAGGTCCTACTTGAAGCCCAATGGCATAAACAAAAATGATTAAACCAAATTCTTTTAAAAAATGTTCCGTTTCCTTGTTAACACTGATACCCAAATAAGAGACAATTAAGCCAATAAAAAGTACCCAAGTAATCCCAAATGAAATTCCAAAGATTTTGAATTTACCCATCAGAATCCCCAATGCAATCACCAACGCATAGATAATAGCGGCCTGAGCCACGGATTGTTCGGTAAATAATGCTATAAACCAGTTCATATCACACAAATTTAAGAGATAAAAAAAGGAACGGCGTCATACACCGTTCCTTTCTGGAATCAAATATGTTCCGCTTCCAGTTGCCAGTGTTCTGGAGATCTCCATAATGCACTCAATAACAACTCACGCATAAAGTAGAACTCTTTGGGAAGTTTATCATACAATTTTGCAAATAGTTCTTCGTGACCCATTAATTCTTGTTTCCATGGCTCTCTATCTACGGTCATAATTTTTGCAAAATCTTCTTTAGAGAATCCATCTATACCAGTCCAGTCCATGTCTTCAAACCTTGGCATCCAACCAATGGGAGATTCAACAGCTCCAGCATTGCCATGAACCCTTTGTACAATCCATTTTAACACGCGCATATTTTCTCCAAATCCAGGCCATAGGAATTTGCCATTTTCATC
The DNA here is from genome assembly GCA_943372255.1 of Chitinophaga pinensis. Lineage (GTDB taxonomy): Bacteria > Bacteroidota > Bacteroidia > Chitinophagales > Chitinophagaceae > Sediminibacterium > Sediminibacterium pinensis_M. Next base: position 35,379 of record CALRXZ020000016.1, on the reverse strand, counting down.
TTTTCTAAACCAATTGACACTAAAGATTCTTGGTGCATTTGGAAGGTCTCTACCAAATTGAAGCCAATGGTTTACATAGTCACCCATATGATAACCCATAAATGGAAGCATAGCAAATGGGTCCCTTCTTACTTTTCCAATTTCACCAAAAGCTGCTGCGGTAGTTTCGCTTCCCATTGTAGCTGCGGTATATACCCCAAAATTCCAGTTAAAAGATTGACATACTAGTGGCACAGCGGTACTTCTTCTTCCTCCAAAAACAAATGCTTCAACAGGTACGCCTTGTTTGTTATCCCACTCTGAATCAATGGCGGGGTTTTGATAGGCTGGTGCAGTAAATCTACTATTGGCATGTGCCGCAGGTTTACCACTATTTTTATCATAAGGTTGTCCATGCCAATCAGTTAATCCATCTGGTACTTCCTTGGTCATGCCTTCCCACCATACGTCTTTATCTGCTGTGATTGCCACATTGGTAAAGATGGTATTGGCCTTGATGCTTTCCATGGCATTGGGATTGGTATGGTAATTGGTACCTGGAGCAACTCCAAAATATCCCGCTTCTGGATTAATGGCATATAATTGTCCATTTTCTCCCTTGTGTATCCATGCTATATCATCACCTACAGTAGTTACTTTCCAGTCATCCACGCCTTTGGCAGGAATCATCATGGAGAAATTGGTTTTACCACAAGCACTAGGAAATGCTGCCGCGATATAGGTTTTTTGTTTGTTGGGAGATTCCACTCCAAGAATGAGCATGTGTTCAGCAAGCCATCCTTCTTCTTTTCCCATTACTGAAGCAATTCTAAGCGCAAAACATTTTTTGCCCATCAAAGCATTACCGCCGTATCCACTGCCATAAGAAATGATCAAACGCTCTTCTGGAAAGTGTGAAATATACTTGGTTGTTGGGTTATTTGGCCATTTGGCATCGCCCTGATCAGAGTTTAAAGGAGCACCAACGGTATGAATACATTTTACATATTCTCCTCTTTTAATAAATGGATAAATTTTTTCACCCATTCTGGTCATGATGTACATATTCACCACTACGTATTCTGAATCGGTTATTTGAACACCATATCTTGAAAAAGGAGATCCAACTGGACCCATACAAAAAGGAATCACATAAAGCGTTCTGCCTAACATAGCATCTTCCATTAGTGAATTTAGAATTTGCTTCATGGCTTTGGGTTCCATCCAGTTATTGGTAGGGCCAGCATCGTCTTTTAAACGGCTACAAATAAAGGTTTTGTCTTCTACCCTGGCAACATCACTAGGGTCTGAAAAACAGGCATAAGAATTGGGCCTTTTTTCAGGATTCAATTTTTGGAAAGTTCCTTTTCTGACTAATAATTCACACAAGCCTTCGTACTCTTGTTTTGACCCATCGCACCAATGGATACTCTTGGCATTGCACTGACCGGCAATATTATTTACCCATGCTTTTAATTCTGGTAATACATTGCTTGGTTCATTGCTTTGGGGTTTTTGATCACTGTTCATACAAAAAAATTTATGGTTCTAAAATCTTGTTTTTCTGTATCAAAGTTTCACCCTTTTTAATCTTTATAAAAATGACTAATGTCAGTTTTATAGAAATATTTTTTAATGTTTAAACGGCAAAATATTAATGTTGTAGCATGGATTGACCCTTACAGTGCAGGACAGTTGGAGAAAATTAGTATTACCTAAATTAGTTATATCTAGAGTCTGGTTTGGGACAGCAATAAATCTGCAATAGCTATCTAAAAAGGGGAAGGAAAAAATATATGCATTCTAATTAACATGCGTTGATTCTCTTTTATTCAACTCAGACTTTAGAACAATATTCTCATTAGTAATCAAGGTCCTTTTTTTGTCTAAATTTTTAAAAAGAATGGTTGCAGCTTGTTTACCCATTTCAAATGCTGGTTGGGTAATGGTAGTGAGGGAAGGGTTTAATAATGGAGCTGTTCTTAGATTGGCAAAACATATCACTTTTAAATCTTTTGGAATGTTTAAGTCTAATTCCTTGCAGGCATAATAGGTATTTAAAGCCAATTTTTCTATGGATGCAAATACTCCGTCAGGTCTTTTTTCTTGCTGTAAAAGCTGTTTGATTTTTTTGAAATTGGATTTTTCGTCTGTGTTGCATTGCACAATTCTACTAGGATCAAAAGGAATATCGTGTTTCATCAATGCTTCTAAATAACCCTGTTTGCGTTTGTTATCTATAGAAAGATTTTCTGAAATGGATAGATAAGCTATGTCTCTACAGCCGTTTTCAATTAAATGATTGGTGGCATTGAATCCACTAGCAAAGTCATCGGTGGTAATTTTGGCAGTCTCAATTTCATGACAAATTCTATCAAAAAAAACAATGGGAATTCCAGAATGAATTAGATCGTTTAGGTGTTGGTATCCTCTAGTTGTGCTAGCTAAGGAAATGATAACACCATCTACACGTCCATTTTGTAAGTGTTTGACAATGCTTTCTTCTTTTTGATAATCATCATTGGTGATATAGATGAGTAAGTGATAATCCTTTTCTTGTGCCACTGATTCTGCTCCACTAATGGCTTGAATAAAGAAATTATTGGTTAACTCAGGTGCAATTATGGCAATGGTCTTGCTTTTATGATGTCTTAAAAAACCAGCATAAGGGTTGGGATTATAGCCCATTTTCTGAGCTAATTCTAGAACCCTTTTTTTGGTTTCGGCACTGATTTCATGGCTACTTTTCAGGGCTTTTGATACAGTTGAAACCGATACCTTTAGTTCTTTGGCTAGATCTTTTAGGTTTACTTTAGACATGACAGAGCAATTAGTTAAATGGTACAAGCTACGAAAATAGTACGATAAAATTTTCGAAATTCCCCATTTAAAAACATCGAAAAATTAATGAAAATGATGCTATAGCTGTTCTGCTAAGGAACGCAAAATTCCCAATTCTAATCCGCGCAATTCTGCCAATCCGCGCAATCGCCCAATGGCAGAATAGCCAGGATTGGTTACTTTCTTCAAATCATCCAACATTTGATGTCCATGATCCGGTCTAAATGGAAGCGAAACCTGATATTCTTGTTGAATTTTTAAAATCTCTTTCATTACGGCATACATATCTGTATCGCCACCTAAATGATCAGCTTCAAAAAAGTTGCCAGCTTCATCTCTTTTGGTATTGCGCAAATGCACAAAATGAATACGATTTCCCAAGGCTTTGACCATATAGGGCAAGTCATTTTTTTCAGATGCACCTAAGGAGCCGGTACAAAAACAAATACCGTTGGCTGGATTGGGCACTTTTTGAATAATATGTTCCATATCTTCCAATTTGCTCATAATTCTTGGCAAACCTAAAATAGGAAAGGGGGGATCATCTGGGTGAATAGCCAATTTAACGCCACATTCCTCTGCTACAGGACTGATTTCAGAAAGAAAATGACAAAGATTGTCTTGGAGTGCTGCATGATCAATGTGCGTATAAGTGGCCAACTTTTCTAACATCATACCGGTAGTAGTTTTGGCTTCTCCAGGAATTCCAAACATGACCACCCCCGCAATAGCATCTAATTGTTCTGGGGTATAGTTTTTAAATCGCAACTCCGCAGCTTCCACAATATTATCTGGATAGGTAGTTTCTGCGGCTGGTCTTTTTAAAATATGGATATCAAAAACAGCTAGGTCAATCCAATCAAAATACAAGGCAAGAGAACCATCTTCCATGGGATGATTCAAAGAAGTTCTTGTCCAATCATTGACTGGCATGAAATTGTAAGTAATGACTGGAATCCCAGATTTTGCTACATTTCTTATAGATGTCTTATATTTTTCAATATAATCTTTGTAAGCACCTGTTCTAGTTTTAATTGATTCATGTACCGTAATACTTTCAACAACGGACCAGGTTAGCCCCATTTTTTCAATGATGGCTTTTCTTTCCAATATTTGGTCCAATTCCCAAACCTCTCCATGTGGTACATGGTGTAAGGCCGATACTACACCAGTAGCACCAGTTTGTTTTACGTCTTGTAGGCTAACCGGGTCATTGGGGCCAAACCATCTCCAGGTCTGTTCCATTGCTATCAAAGATTTCATCTAATAAATTTTTAATGTTCCTTCAATTCTTTCATTTTATTGGCAAATCTTTTGCCTAATTCTGTGGCAGAGGCTGCATCAAAATGCAGATGGTCACCTTTGTCAATTAATCCTTGTGAGGATGCTACGGCTGTTCTAGATACCAAACTAGGTAACTTATTTAATTCAATATTAAAAGCTTGGTGTAATTCATTGAAAGCGCCTATTTCTCCAGCTACAAATGGTAGGTTTGGATTATTCACTATGATTCTCCATGAATGAATCATGGCAGCTAGTTTAGCTAAATAATCTTTTCTTTTTTCTGGTGAACTATCTGCTTCTCCCTGATGCCAAATAATTCCTTTTAATTGACCTGCGCCCAAAGCTATTTTCAATTGCAAAACAGCATCGTCAAAAGGATGGGTATTGGTAGCAGCATCAAAGCCCCCAGCTTGCCAACTGCTAATAGCACTACCACCCACGGCGCAAGGAATTAAGCCAATTGGATGATCCACATTTTGCAACATATCTAATCCAAAAGCAAGACCCGGTCCAACGCCTACCATATTGGGTTTGTCAAAATGCAAAGGATGTTTGGCTGGTAACCATTCACCTTGTTTGGTTAACATCCAAATCCGTTCATTTCCTTGAATAGCATAAGCTGATTCAATATTACCCCTGCCTGCCATATTGGATTGACCAATCAAGAGATATAAATCCATGTTTTTGGGCATTACTGGCTTATTGGGTTGACAGTTTGCATCATTAACAAGAAATAACAATAATAAGCAACAAATTGGTAAGACAATTTTCATGAATCAGTTTACTGCTATTTATTGAGCATTGCTTTGTAACGCATCATTCCTTCTATATAATAGTAATCCGCATAAGTTAATGGCACATCAACTTCAGAGTTTGCGGGCCAATGACCTACACTGTGTTTTAAAATAAAACCACCATTTTCACCAGGCTTTGCTGTGTAAGTAGGAGTGGACAGTGCGCTCAGAATTTTTTCTGCTGTTTTAAAATAAAGGCTACTATTTTTTGCATCTGCATATTTGCTCAATTCTAGTAAAGCTGATGCTGTAATAGACCCAGCAGATGCATCTCTATAAGTTGCTGGAATGTCTGGTGTATCAAAATCCCAATAAGGAATTTTATCTGCTGGTAGTCTTGGGTGGTCAATAATAAAATGCGCAATTTTATTGGCTTGGGTCAAATATTTTTTATCCTTGGTAGCCCTATACATAACGGTATATCCATAAAGCCCCCATGCTTGCCCCCTTGCCCAAGCAGAAGCATCGGCGTAGCCTTGTGCAGTTTTCTTTTCATGAACAGTGCCGTTATCAGGATTATAATCAATCACATGGAAAGAACTAAAATCATTGCGATAATGGTTCTTCATGGTGGTATTGGCATGTGTTACAGCAATTTTATAATAACTACTATCTCCTGAATATTTGGTGGCCCAAAAGAGTAATTCCAAATTCATCATGTTGTCAATAATTACTGGAAATTTCCAAGTGCCATGATCCCAAGATTTAATACAACCTACAGTAGGATTGAATCTAGTAGACAAAGACTTGGCACTATTCATCAAGATCTCATCATATTTTTTATCATGTTGAATAGCATTGGCATTTCCAAAACTGCAAAACATCATAAATCCTAAGTCATGGGTTCCTTTATTGAATTGTTCTTTTTCAAGTATTTGTAAACGAGTTTTTGCTTCATTATATAAAGCAGTGTCTTTGGTAGCTTGATATAAATAAAATAAAGAGCCTGGATAAAATCCACTGGTCCACCAGCTTGTTTTACTGGTTTCTAATTTTTTGGTGGCATAAAAAGTTTTGGGCATTACATCAATAGGAGTAATGCTTTTCAAATATTTGTATTGGCTTGCTGCTCCGATCAAAGCTTTGTCAAAAGTTTTAACCAATTCCGGATTGGGTTGATTGTTTTGAGCATTGATGTTACCTGCCAAAAAAATGATTGCAGGTAGTAAGAATTTTTTTGAAATAAGATTCATGGTTATTTATTTGGTATCACAATTTAGTTCAGAAAGGTCTTCAAAAAAAGGATGCCACACTTTTTGGTGTGGCATCCGATCAATTAGCAAGTTTAATATGATTAATCTATGATTTTATCACTTGCAGGTACATTAGAAGCTGATCCACTATATCCAATGTTTTGGTTAATTCTTCCATCAGAGTTGGCTAGAATAGCACTTTGTGGAACAGGCCACAACACATGGTATTGGCTAATACGGAACTGGTCTCCACGAATAGTTACATAATTGTTCTTATAGAAGATATTCTTTTCCAATATGCGATCTACCATGAAATTAGAAGTAGAGAAATTAGCAAGGGTATAAGTTTTACCGTTGTAAGATTTACCTGTTTTGGCAAAAATATAAGCCATTCTGGTTAACTCAGTCTTACGAGGCTCTTCCCAATATAATTCTCGTGCACGCTCATTAAGCAATGAATTAAAGTCTGCTTGAGCTGCAGTGTATGGAGCACATTTTGCCCTAGTTCTTACTGCGTTTATATCAGCAGCAGCACTTGCAGCGTCTCCTTTCCATAAATAGGCTTCAGCACGTAATAAATAGGTTTCCGCTAAACGGAATACATACCAATCTGAATGACCACCTTGCATAGGTATGTTTTCTGTATCTGGAATATATACTTTGTAATGAGGCCAAGGATACCATCTGCGCAAAGTATCTTCACATAGCATTTTGTTACCTTGCTTAGGATCAGTCAATCTCAGTCTTAATCCATAAGCGGTATCAACTCCTTTTAGAGCAGGGTTGTTATAACGCAGGTTTTCTGGATAAAGCCAGTTGCCTGAAGTTGAATCATGACGTAAGTCATTGGGGTCATCCCAAATTTCCCAATAGCTATAAGAGGTGTTTCTTGCTCTACCAATACCACGACCATACAAATTCATGATATCAATTTCAACACCACCAGAAGCTGACATACCGTTTCTTCCCGCTGGTGTGAAAATGGTAGTGCCAATAGAAACGCCCGGCGCAACTTGACGCATAATTCTCATACCAGGGGTACCACCAGTGCCACCATCAAGCATGGAACTGACAAATGCACTAACAGTGCCCAATCTGCTTGTTACCAAAAATATTCCTTCTGTATTGGCAGCAGCTGATTTGTTATCAGGGCGATGCAAATCCCATGTAACATTTCTGTTAGGATTACCTGCATCCACACCAAAACGATTGGTCATTAATTTGTAAGGTCCGGCATTGATTACTGCTGTTGCAGAAGCAATGGCGTCATCAAACAAACCAAGCGCCAAGTTGATTTTGGTTAACAGATGAAAACAAGCAGCTCTGTTAACGTCACCCTTATCTGAAACCATGGGTACAAATTTTACGGCAAACTCTAGATCAGATTTCATTAGTGTTAAAATCACTTCTCTTTTAACCGTAGTAAAATCAACTTTTGCAGAGGTTACTTCTTTAGTAGGGCAGGGTACATCGCCAAACTGATTGGTTAAACGATAGTAGTCATAAGCCCTGTAGAAATATGCTTTACCAAGCAAAATATTCTTGTCTGCATCAGAAATGGCAGTTGCAGCTGGTAAACGTGAGATGATGGTGTTTGCCATTCTTATACCAACATATTCCTGATTCCAAAACCAACCAATACGGTTGAAATCCGCGGAGTTCAAGTTGGCGTCTGGGGTAATCTGTAGGTCTAAGTTTTGTGCTGGTCCTGTTTTATCATTGGTACCATCTACCGATACCTCTGAAAATATTTGTTCAGTAATAATTGGCGCGCCATCTCCATACCATTCAGTTCTTAGGTTACGGTTACAAGCAGCCAATGCAGCATTGAAGCCAGATAAATCTACCAAGGTATTTTCTGGAGAATAAATGGATAAGGGTTTGGGTTTGAGCCAATCCTTGTTACAGCTAGTCAGTGTTGTTGTACTGATAACAACAACTGATAGCAGAAGGGCTAATTTAATTTTATTATAATTCATTTCTTCTGATTTAATGTTGGGTTATCTTATAATGTCAGGTTAAGTCCAAAGTTGATAGTGTATGGCGTAGGTCCTTTGTTTTCTGGATCAAAATAATTCCACTGAGAGAATACAGCGGCATTCACCACATTCATATAGGCTTTCAAACCATCCAGTTTCCATTTATGTGCAATTTCAGTTGGCAGATTGTAACCCAAGCTGATATTATTAAGTCTTACAAAAGTTGACTTTCTAAATACATTCCATGAAACTGGTCCACCGGCATTTGACATCATAGCCGCATAGTCATTAATTGGATTTGAAGGGGTCCAATAAGGACGTTGATAAAATTGTGAACGATCATAAAATAAGTCCACATTTTTGGCTTCATTGAATTGACTCTTTTGTCCAATTCTAGAATATAAACTGAATGAGAAATCAAAATTCTTGAAAATTTTGAATTCATTTCTCAAGTTCCAAGAGAAGTCAGGAGTGGTGTTACCTTGGAATTCTTTATCAGCAATAGTATATTTGCCATCACCATTGGTGTCTTGTAATCTAAAATCACCTGGTTTATAACCATATTTTTTTGCTTCAACAGCATCTGCTTGCTGCCAAACCCCAGTAATGGTATAGTCAAAAATGGTATTGATATTTCTTCCAAGGAACCAGCCGTTTGCTATATCGTCTTTTTCAGAAGTTCCTATTTGCTTGCCTGATGCATCATAATCTGGCGTTGCTCCATACAATTTAACAATCTTGTTGACGTTCCACCAGAATGCTAGTGTAGTCCTCCATTCAAAGTTTTTATTCTTGATATTGGTGGTATTGACACTAAATTCCATACCCTTATTCTGTACTTCACCCAAGTTTGCTAAGATGTTAGTGAAGCCGGTTACGGTTGGTAGAGTTCTGTTTACCAACAAGTCCTTGGTTGTTCTTGTATAGTAGTCAATAGAACCAGAAACTTTTCCTTTGACAATGCTATAATCCAAACCTAAGTTAATAGATGAGTTTCTTTCCCATTTAAGTCCAGGGTTAGAAAGGTTACTTGCCTGAACATAACCTACACTATAAGGAGCCCCTCCACCAGTGATATAGGTATAGGTTCCTGATGATAGGTTTGATAAAGCTGCATACCTACCAATGGAGCGGTTACCATTTTCACCATATGAAAGGCGAACTTTGGCGTAATCCAACCATTTTGATGTATGCTTCATAAAACCCTCTTCACTAAGTACCCAGCTAACCGCAGCTGAAGGGAAAGTAGCTCTAGGGTTTTGCTGACCAAAGGCAGAATATCCGTCTCTTCTGGCAGTAAGTGTTAAGAAATAACGCTGATTGTAGTTATAGTTTACCCTAGCCATCAATGCATCACCTGTTTCATACTGGTCATCAGAAGTAGCGATAATTGGTAGTGTAGCGGACTGAAGACTGTTAAAGCTTAGGTTGTCATTTGGAGCAAAATTCTCTGCACGAATATTCGTATTCCATGACTGGAATTTTTCCGCATTGGCTAAGAAAGTAGCTTCAATGCTGTGTTTGCCAAATTTACCAGACCAGTTCAACTGATTATCCAAGTTCCATGAATAAACCGTTTGGTTTCTTCTGTCTACTATCCCTTTTCTTGTTGCAATTGTTGGGTTAAGGGCAGATTGGTGATTATACTCACGCAAGGTTTCATATCTAGGAGAGAAGGTTACAGAATAAGAGAAACCATATGGTAATTTGCCTTTAGCATAGATTTGACCAAATAGGTTATCGTATTTGTACATCCTGTCAGTATATTCTTTTGCCAAAAATGGATGGGCATTATTACCTGGGTCATCATTGGGTGATGCCCTTAACGTAACACCGTCAGCAGCATACCAAGAACCATAGGGGCTTGTTCTAATCATATCACCAAAGTTCACCAATACAGAACTCTCGTCTCTTTCAGCAAACTGGATACTGGTACCTACTGTCAAAAATTTGGCAACATTGGATTCCAAACTAAAACGAGTACGGAAGGTTTTATATTTATCACCTACTGTAATACCCTGAGATTCAAGATATCCTACAGAGAAATAATAATTTAAATCTTCTTTTCTTTGTGCAATGCTAATGGTATGATCCTGTTGCATAGCACTTTGATTGTAGATTTTCTTTTCCCAATCAATAGTATTACCTGCTTGGTAGTTGGCAACTTCAACTGGCCTTAAACTCAAACGGTTTAACCAAGCTACTGTTGGGTCTCCGCCAGAGCCATCCAAAGCCAACCACTGAGCTACAGAAATAGAGGAAGGTAGGGTGGTAGGATTCCAGAACCTATATTGAATACCTGGTTTAGAAGTACTGTCAAACCCAACCATGGACCATCTTACGTCTTGGCGCCAAGTAAGGAATTCATTGGCATCCAACAAATGAGGTTTATTGGAGAGTCTATTCAGACCAACATTACTATTAACTGCAATAATTGGTTTTCCTGTTTTACCTTTTTTTGTAGTAATCAAGATAACACCATTGGCAGATCTTGCACCAAATACAGCTGCAGAACTTGCGTCTTTTAAGATATCAATGGTATTGATATCATTTGGATTGATATCTTCCATACCACCAGGGTAGATAACTCCATCCAATACAATCAATGGGCTAGAGCTGGCAGTAAGTGTACCTTTACCACGAATTTGCAAACTGGCATTGGAACCTTTGTTACTTGCGTCAAACCCTACATCTAGACCTGGAGCGTTACCACGCAACATGTCTTGAACTGATCTTGGATTTTCGTTTTCTAATTGAGTAGCTTTTACCTGTGCAACAGCACCAGTTAAGTCTTTCTTGGTTCTAGTACCATAACCAACTACTACTACGTCATTCAAGCCTGAAACCTGTTCAGACATGGTAACGTTGATGGTTGAATTACTTTTTACGGATACTTCTTTGTTAGCAAACCCGGTGAAACTAAATACTAACGTGCCATTGTCTGGAACATTGCTTAGTTTAAAAACACCTTGTGCGTCTGTGTTGGCTCCACGTGTGGTTCCTTTGATAACTACTGAAACCCCTTCAAGTGGATTGTTTTTAGAATCAGTAACCTTACCGGTAACACTGATGGGCGGTAGATTTTTAGTAAAACCCGCATTGTTGGTTGATCTTGCCTGTACTTCAGGTACTAGGGCAGACAGAGAGAGCGCTCCAATTACTGCAAACCGCAGTAATCCTCGCCCTCCTGTTAGGAGTTTTGGTTTTTTTTTCATTTGGCAATTGTTGTTTGGTTAAACTAATAAGCACTACAACGGCAATCGATTAAGCAGTCTTCGTGTTATTAATGTGATGTCAAATTAAATCAGAAATCGTTTGCATAAACCTTTGTTAAAAAAAACATCGAAAATATTTACGATAACGTTTTCGAAAATAAATCATGGAAGATTGGGCATCAAACGTAAATTAGACTGTCCCAAAACTTGCTTTCCATGAAGAGAAATTCCTTTAATCGCCATTTTTTGGCGTTTCTAATAGTATTAGCGTTTTTTTCGCCAGTTTTTGCGAAAATTTCTAGAAAACCAGACCCTTTAAAAGGTATTCAAATTTTGGTATATACCAAGAATGGAAAGGGTTTTGTACACGATAATATTGCTTCAGCGGTGGCCAGTATTCAAACTTTGGCCAAAGCCAACCAATTTAAAGTGGAAGTTTCTGATGATCCAACTGTTTTTACTGAATCCAATTTGAAAAAATACCAATTCTTGGTTTTTACTAGTACTAATAATGATGTTTTTGATACAGATGACCAACGGGTTGCCTTTAGGCGATATATAGAAGCTGGTGGCGGATTTGTTGGTGTGCATTCTGTAACGGGAACAGAAAGGAACTGGAAATGGTTTAAAATGATGATAGGAGAAACATTCTCTTGGCATGCTAAGTTTCAAAAGTTTGCCATTAAAAATATTGATCCCAAACATCCTTCTATGGAAGGGGTTCCTATAAGATGGGAGAGAGAAGATGAATGTTATTTTGGAAAGGAATTGTATCCAGGTATTAAAGTATTGATGGCTCATGAACTTAGTAGTTTACAACCTGATCAAAAAGAAACCATTGATAAGAATGCCGGTTCTTATGCCAATTATTATCCAGCTGTTTGGTACCAAGATTTTGAAGGTGGTCATGTCTGGATTACAACCCTTGGCCACAGTAAAGAGTCATATTCCGAACCAGTATATCAAAACCATTTGTTACAAGGGTTGCGATATATGGCTTCTAAATACAAGGGCCTGAATTTTGCAAATGCAAAATCAATTTCAAAAGATGATCCTTTAAAATAAAAAATATGTCAGAAAAAAAATCATTCAATCGTAGAGATTTCATGAAAACCGGAATTAAAGGTGGTGTAGCTACAACACTTGCTATGACAGGATTTCCAACCATAGTTCCAGCATCAGTTTTTGGAAAAAACGCTCCTAGTAATCGCTTAAATATTGCAGCTATTGGAGTTGGAAGAATTTCAAGAGACCATGATATGGCGGAAACACTGAAATATGACAATGCCAGAATCATGGCTGTCTGTGATGTTGATGGTAAGCGCTTGGCTGATGGAAAAAAATATGTAAACGATTATTATAGTAAGAAGCAAGGAAAACCTTATGATGGTGTAACTATGTATTCCGATCATAGAGAGTTGCTATTGAATAAAGATATTGATGGTGTATTGATTAGTACACCTGATCATTCTCATGCTTATTTAGGCATACATGCCGTAGAAGCAGGCAAAGATGTTTACTTACAAAAACCAGCTTCATTAACTATTGCTGAAGGTAGGGCCTTGAGTAATGCTGTTCATAGAACTGGAAGAATCTTACAAATTGGTAGCCAACAAAGGTCAACGCCTCAATTTAGATATGCAGCTGAGTTAGTGAGAAACGGTAGAATTGGAACATTGAAAAAAGTATATGTTGGACTCCCAGGAGACCCTGGCGGAGAGGAAGAGCCAGAAATGCCCATTCCATCAAATTTTAATTATGATGCTTGGTTGGGATCAACTCCCTATGTTTATTATACAGAGAAAAGGGTGCATCCACAAAATGATTATAGCCGTCCAGGTTGGTTGCGTTGTGAACAATTTGGAGCAGGTATGATTACAGGATGGGGTGCACACCATGTTGATTGCGCGCACTGGGGAATGGATACAGAATATACCGGTCCTATTGAAATATCAGGCAAAGCCGATTTTCCAACCAAGGGGTTATGGAATGTTCATGGTTTGTTTACAACAGAGGGTCTTTACGCTAATGGTGTTAGAATGATTATTAGCAATGAATTACCAAACGGAATCAAGTTTGAAGGAACAGAGGGTTGGATTTTTGTCACCCGTGGTAATTATAAAGCAAGTGCTAATGAGCCTGCAGTTAATACGGCAAATGCAAAAGCACTTTCTGCTAGTAATGATAAAATTATTACTTCCGTAATTGGCCCAAATGAAATTAATCTTTACAAAAGTGAAGAACAACACGGTAATTGGTTGGATTGTATGCGTTCTAGATTACAACCAATTTCACCAGTAGAAGTTGGGCATCGTTCATGTTCAACCTGCCTATTGCATCATACGGTGATGAAAGTTAAACGTACACTTCATTGGGATCCAATGAATGAGCGTTTTATTAATGATGATGAGGCTAATTCAATGTTAAATAGACCGCACCGTTTTCCTTATGAAATGAAGGGGCTTGATTAAGATAATAGATAAAAGATAAAAGTGAAGAGTGAAGAGTGAAGAGTGAAGAGTGAAGAGTGAAGAGTGGAAGAAGTTAAGAATTAAAAAGGGTGTGTAAAAAACTGGTTTAAAGATTTTGGAAAAATATGAAAAGTAAAATTGTTAGTTGGATGGGTGTGTCCATAATGGGATTGCAATTGCATGCACAACAAGCTGTAAAATTAATAACATTGGACCCAGGGCATTTTCATGCTGCATTGGTTCAGAAATCTATGTATCCTCAAGTGGATCCTACGGTTTTTGTTTATGCTAAAAAGGGAACAGATTTGAATCTGCATTTAGATAAAATCAAAGGCTACAATTCAGCAAGTACGGGCGCTACAGCTTGGAAGGAGTCTGTTTATGAAGGGGATGATTATCTTCAAAAAATGCTGTCTGAAAAAAAAGGAAATGTGGTAGTATTAGCTGGGAATAACCAATTGAAAACTGACTATATACTTAAATCAATTCAAGCTGGAATCAATGTTTTTGCAGATAAGCCAATGGCCATTGATGAAAAGGGATTTTTGAAATTAAAATCTGCTTTTGAGTTGGCTCAAAAGAAAAAAATACTGTTGTATGATATCATGACAGAACGTTATGAAATTACCACCATACTCCAGAGAGCTTTATCAATGGATCAGGGGCTGTTTGGGACTTTGCAAAAAGGAACACTTGCAGAACCAGCTGTTACAAAGGAAAGTGTACACCATTTTTACAAATATGTTTCAGGATCTGTATTAACAAGACCAGGTTGGTTTTTTGATGTAGCTCAAGAAGGAGAAGGCATTGTTGATGTTACCACTCATTTGGTTGACTTAGTTCAGTGGGAGTGTTTTCCCAATAAAGTAATTGACTATAAAAAAGACATTCAATTAACAACTGCAAAAAGTTGGTCTACGCCTATAAGTGCTGCTCAGTTTAAAGAAGTGACCAAATTAACTGAACTGCCAGGATATCTTGGAAAATATACCGATGCCAATAAGGATATCAATGTTCTGTGTAATGGTGAAATCAATTATACCATTAATGGGGTTCACGCTAAGGTTTCAGTGATTTGGAATTATAAAGCGCCCGAAGGAACTGGCGATACACATTATTCCATCATGCGTGGTACCAAAGCCAATTTGATTATTAGACAAGGAGCCGAACAGGCATTTAAGCCAACCCTTTATATTGAAGGTGGTACCGCTGCAGCTGCTGATGCTGCCATGGTAATCCTTACAAAAGATTTTAAAGGACTTTCCTTAAAAAAGAATGAGAAAGGCTGGGAAGTGATCATACCAGATTCATATAAGGAAGGACATGAATCACACTTTGCAAGAGTAACTGAAAAATACTTGGGATATCTAGCAAATAAGAATATGCCTTCATGGGAGATTCCCAATATGTTGGCTAAATATTATACTACTACTCAGGCTCAAAAACTGGCTTCCAAAAACAAGTGAGGAATCTAACATGAAAACTGCTTTTTTATTTTTGATGTTTTTTATTATTGGCACTAATAGTATCTATGCACAAGCAAAAGCAAATCCTGCTATTCAAGGAACCTACAGGTCTATTTTTGAAATGCTCAGAGAAGTTCCTGGATTGGAAGTCAAAACAAACGCTAACAGAACAGGTGGCTCTGTAGTTATTCGTGGTATTGGTAGTTTGAATAATCAAAAACCCCCATTATTTGTTTTAGATGGCACCATTTATTCCGGGGATATTGGAAATATCAATGCCCAAGACGTAGAAAGTATTTCAGTATTAAAAGACGCTGCTTCTGCCACTTCTTATGGCGCCCAAGGTGCGGCAGGGGTGATTCTTATTAATACCAAAAAAGATAGTGGTTCTCCGCGTTTAGCCCAAGTTGGTGTACATGAAGAATCTGCATATACTTACTTTATAAAACAGAAAACACCCATTACTGTTTTTGGAATGGATGAAAAAATCATTGTAAAAGGTGTTATACAAGAGCAAAGGGATAATGCTTTAATTTTTCAAGTCAAAGGGAAAGAACTATTAGTCCCCATTAAAAATATTGCTAGGGTTGAACTAATTCCTCAATAAAAATTGTTACATCGTTTTCGTAAATTATTTTATTCAAAACAGATTGGTTCTAATAGTATTAAGCCAATTTTGTAGAAATCTTCAACATGAGTTCTGCCAATCAATTTTCCTTATTAAACAAAGTAATTGTTGTAACAGGTGGTACCGGAATTTTAGGCGGTTCATTTGTAAAAGCCATCGCGCAAGCTGGAGGAATTCCAATTATTTTGGGAAGAAATGCCCTTGTTGCAGAAGCCAGAGCTAATGAAGTAATTGCCAACGGTGGTAAAGCCTTAGCAATAGTTGCTGATGTTTTGGTAGAAGCTGATTTGATTAAAGCAAGAGATCTGATTGTTTCAAAATTTGGAACCATTGACGGGTTAGTAAATGGTGCTGGTGGTAATATGCCAGAAGGTGTTGTACAGCCCGATGCTGATATCTTCTCTATGAATTTAGAGGGTATGAAAAGGGTAATGGAACTAAATCTTTTTGGAACAATTATTCCAACTCAGGTTTTTGGAGCAGTGATGGTCAAAAATGGTGGAGGAAGTATTGTTAATATTTCTTCAGTTAGCTCCAAACAAGTAATAACAAAAGTGTTAGGATATAGTATGGGTAAAGCAGCAGTTGATTGTTACAATCAATGGTTTGCTGTTGAAATGGCCAATAGGCATGGTGACCTGATCAGGATGAATGCCATTATGCCTGGTTTCTTTTTAACGGAACAAAATAGAACCTTATTAACGGAGCCAGACGGTTCCTATACTACAAGAGGTAAATTGGTCATTCAGAATACCCCATTTAAAAGATTTGGTAATCCAGAAGAATTGGTTGGTGCATTGGTATTCCTTTTAAGCGATGCATCCAAATTTGTTACTGGAATGCAAATAGGCGTTGACGGAGGGTTCACCGTATTTGGTGGAGTCTAATTTTTAAAAGACAAAAGATGAGCAGTTATTTTCTGACGGATGATTTTCTGTTGCAAGGAAAACATGCCAAGAATTTGTATCACGATTACGTGAAAAATTTACCCATTATTGATTACCACTGCCATCTTCCCCCAGATGAAATTGCAAGTAATAAACAGTTTGCTAATCTTACAGAAATTTGGCTAAAAGGTGATCACTACAAATGGCGAGCCCAAAGAACCCTTGGCGTAAATGAAGAATTTATTACGGGTTCAGCTACTGATGAATTGAAATTTCATCATTGGGCAAGGGTAGTGCCACAAACCGTAAGAAATCCTTTGTTTCATTGGACCCATATGGAACTAAAAAATGTGTTTGGCATTGAGGAATATTTAAATGAAGCTTCTGGTCCAAAAATTTATCAAAAATGTAATCAATTATTACAATTGCCTGAATATACTACAAGGTCTTTGTTGAAAAGGTTTAATGTAGAATATGTTGGCACTACCGATGAACCTTGGGATACATTAGAGCACCATCAACATTTAGCGCAAGGACAATTTTCTATAAAAGTAGCGCCGTCTTTTAGACCAGATAAGATTTTATTTATAGATAAATCAACTGACTTTTTTCATTATTTAGGTCTTTTGGAAAATGCATCTGGTGTTAAAATAAAAGACATTCCCACTTTATTAGAAGCTTTACAAAATAGGGTGGATTATTTTCATGCTCATGGTTGTAGGGTATCAGATCATGGCTTTGAACAAATGCCAGGAATGACTGAATTGTCTCTTACCATGGAAATGGAGTTTGAGGGATTTCTTAAACTAAGGTCTATTCCTTATTCAGCACCTGAAAATTTTATGGGCTTTGTAATTGTAGAGCTTTGTAAAATGTACCATCAAAAAGGGTGGGTGCAACAATTTCATCTGGGGCCAATAAGGGATAATAATAGCCGGTTAAAAAAAATCTTGGGTGCCAACAGTGGTTTTGACAGCATAGGAGATTTTCCTCAGGCTATTAATCTGTCAAGATTTCTGGACAATCTTGACAAGGGGAATCAACTTTGCAAAACCATCATCTATAATATCAATCCTTCTGACAATGAAGTGTTTGCCACCATGTTAGGAAACTTCAATGATGGCTCAGAAAAGGGTAAGATTCAGTTTGGTTCAGGATGGTGGTTTTTAGACCAAAAAGATGGTATGGAAAAGCAAATGAATGCCCTTTCTAATATGGGGTTGATTAGTACATTTATTGGAATGATTACGGATAGCAGGAGTTTTCTTTCTTTTCCTAGACATGAGTATTTTAGAAGAACCTTATGCAATCTGTTTGGGGATGAAATGGAAAAAGGATTACTACCCAATGATGAAGCATGGATGGGTGAGATCTTAAAAAACATCTGTTATTTTAACGCCAAAGAATATTTTAACTTATAGCAATAACACAAATCTGGTTTAACAGCATAAAACCTTAAACATGTCTAATTCAAGGAGGAGTTTCCTCAAACAAACAGCAAAAGCGGCAGCAGGAACCTATATTGGAACAATGGGATTGAGCGCTAAAAGTTATGCCAATATTCTAGGAGCCAATGACCGAGTTAGGGTAGGTGTGGTTGGATTTTCAGACAGACATAGGAGTTCTCATTTACCTCCTTTTATGAAGTTTTATAAAGAAATGAATTTTGATATTGTTGGGGTTTCTGATATCTGGAATAAACGTAGAGAAGAGGGGGCGGCATACCTTAAAGATAAAATGGGGCATGATGTTGTAGGTTACAGGAATAATGAGGAAATGTATGCTAGCAAGTCTGTTGATGCTGTATTTATTAGTACCGCAGATTTTCAGCACGCACTACATACTATTGAAGCAGTAAAAGCTGGTTGTGATGTTTACTGTGAAAAACCCTTCGCAGAAACTATGGAAGACAATCGCGCAGCATTAAAAGCTGTGAAAGCTTCTAAAAGTATTGTACAAATAGGGTCACAGCGTAGAAGTGGTCCTAATTATACTGCGGCTGCTGATTATATTCAATCTGGTAAGTTTGGGCCAATAACCATGGTAGAACTTACATGGAATGTGAATCAACCTGGAAGATGGAGGAGAGCAGATTTGGTAGCACAGTGTAAAGAATCGGATTTGGATTGGAAAAGGTATTTAATGAATAGGCCTTATGAAAATTTTGATCCAAGAAAATACCTAGAATTTAGGTTATTCTGGCCCTATTCTTCTGGATTGCCTGGCCAATGGATGAGCCATCAAATTGATACAGTAAATTGGTTTAGTGGACTTGCACATCCTAGGTCAGTTGTGTCCAATGGTGGAATCTATCAATGGAAAGATGGAAGAAAGAACTGGGATACCATTACAGCCGTTTTTGATTATGGTCCAATCAATGACCCTAATACAGGATTTCAGGTGGTATTTATGTCTAGAATGCACAATGGAGACGAGAATCCAAGTGAACTATATTATTCCAATGGTGGTGAACTGAATTTAATTACCAATAAGGTTTCACCCAAAGGTGGATTAAGAGCTAATATGGCTGCTGCTATGAAAATGCAGCCCAATCTATTGCCTGAGCTGAGTTTGTCTGAAATGATTAAGGTAGAAGCAGGCGCGAATACTGGTGGAGACGTTTTAACAACTGCACACATTAAAAATTGGATGGAATGTATCAGAAGTAGAAAACAACCTAATGCTCCTGTAGAAGCTGGTTATAATCATAGTATTGCTACCATTATGGCAAATGCTGCTTGTAGAACTGGTGAGAAAGTGACATTTGATGAAAAAACGCAAGAGGTATTGGCAAATGGTAAGCCGTTCAAGTATTAAGCAATTTTAATTCTTTTTAAGAGGGGAATTCCAATGGTTTTCCCCTTTTTCAATTAGTGGATATGGGTGAACAAAATAAAGCAAGATTAGCGGTATTGTTGGGCAATTTTTTCTTTGGAACAAGTGTAATTGCGGTAAAACAGATTAGTCCGGTTTTGGTGCCTGCAATTGCTTTAACTGCTATTCGTGTAGGTGGAGTATGTATTCTTTTTTGGTTTATGTATTTGCTAAATCCCATTAAAACTGGATTTAGAAAGAATGATTATTGGAGATTACTTGTTTGTGGCATTGCAGGAATTACGTTTAATCAAACTTTTTCTATAAAAGGCATGTCTTTGACCAGCCCAATACATGCATCTCTTTTAGTTTTAACTACTCCCATCACCATTAGCTTATTAGCAGCATGGTTCTTAAAGGAAAAATGGAATGTATTTAAAATTCTAGGACTTTGTTTGGGTATCTCGGGTGGTGCTGTTTTGGTCTTTTCTAGAGACTTATCGGCTCATTCAAGTGAAGAGCAAAGTTTGGGGGATCTCTTTATTATACTAGGAGCTGTAAGTTATTCTAGCTATATTATTTTAGTAAAACCCTTAATGGCTAAATATTCTGCTGTTCATATTCTACAATGGATTTTTCTTTTTGGGGCTTGTATTAGTGTGCCTTTAGGATGGAACTCAACCTTAAACATTCAGTGGCATTTATTTAGTGTAACAAACTGGTTTTGTTTAATTTATGTAGTAATTGGCGCTACGTTTTTAGCCTATCAATTAATGAATTTTGGAATTAAAAAACTAGGAGCTAGCGTAACTGGGTCTTTTATTTATACGCAACCTTTTTTTGCAACTATTGCCTCAGTACTGATTTTTGAAGAACAAATCAATTATTCAAAAATGTTGGCTGCTGCAATGATTATTGCTGGGGTATTTCTAACTAATTTCAAAAAAAGCCATTGACGAATCATTGCTAATTAATGACGTTTTATTTCTATTGATTGCGTAACAGATAGTAGAATTTCACCATTCAATTAAAATGAGAATGGGTGTTTTCAATTGATCAGATTAATCTAGGTATTTTACAAAAAAACGCCTACAATCTTAGGTGGGCAGCGGTTCCTGATGGTGTTATACCATTAACTGCTGCGGATCCGGACTATCCATGTGCCCCAGAAATAGCAGAATCTATTATTAAATATTCTAAAGACCGTTATTTCTCCTATGGTTCTGCAGAAGGTCAGCCCTTTTTCAAAGAAGCAATGGCCTGTTATTTTAATGCGAAAAGAAATATTCCTGCAAGTGCAGCTTATATTCTTCCAGTAGATTCTGCTGCTTTTGGAATTGATGTTGTATGTAGAGCACAATTAGAAAAGGGGGATGAAGCCATAGTGTTTGATCCTGTAGATTTTCTTTTTAGATATGCCATAGAGAAAAATGGTGCAGTTGCAAAGTCTTGTCCAATTTCCATAGATCCATCAGCAAGTTTTGATGTTGCAAGTCTAAAGTCATTGATTAGTCCTAGAACCAAAATGATTTGTTTGTGCAACCCATTAAATCCTATTGGAAAAGTTTTTACGAGGTCTGAACTACAAGCAATTGGTGAATTTGCTATTGAACATAATTTGACCATTCTTTCTGATGAAATTTGGAGTGAAATCACATTTAAACCCTTTGAGTTTGTTAGCATTGCTTCTCTTGACATAAAAATCAGAGAAAGAACCATTATTGTAACTGGATTTAGCAAATCACATGGGTTAGCAGGTTTAAGAATGGGTGTAATTGCAACATTTGATACCAAACAATATCAGCGTATCTATGAATCTAGCTTTCATGAATCAACTATTCATGGTAGCAATGTGCTTTCTCAAGTTGCTGCAACAGCGGCATTGAATCAATCTGAATATTGGTTAACAGCTTTTGTAGAACATTTACATTCAGTTAAAATTCTTGCTATTAATGGTTTAAATGCCATCAATGGCTTTTCTTGCTATTCTCCCCAAGGTTGTTATTTAGCATTTGTCAATATTAAAGAAACAGGATTCGAAACAGCTTTTTTGCACAAACAACTCTTTGAAGTTGGTAAAGTAGCTGTAGTGCCCGGATTGACTAAATGGTTTGGAAAAGGTGCGGAGGGGCATATCAGAATTAGTTTTGCAACTTCACACGAAATAGTATCTGAAGCATTAGAACGAATTAATCATACTATCAATTTATTGCTATGAAAGTAGTAATCATTGGTGGAGGAATTGCCGGTATGACACTAGCTATTTTACTCCATAAAAAAGGTTACCAAGTAATTGTCAATGAACGTGAACAAGAAATGCCCTTACTAGGGAATGCATTTTTAATGCATTCAGACGGTGTGTCAATATTGCAATTGTTAAATAATATTGATGCTCCTTTAGAGTTACCAGGAAAATTAATAGATACTTTTTTGCTTAAATCTACCGATGGCAATGAATTGAAATATCAAAAACTGGAGCCTTGGCAATGTATCAGAAGAAGTGAATTGGTAAAGTTCTTATACTTACAACTCCCAAATGAAAAAGTGTTAAAGGGAAGGGCGTTTTCACATTTTATATATGAATCTGGAAAAGCAGTTGCTGTTGTATTCCAAAACGGAGACATGGAATATGGCGATGTTTTTGTTGGCGCAGACGGATCTTTGTCTCAAGTAAGACAGTCGGTTTTTGGGAAAACAAAGTATAGCCCAGTGGAAGTAAAAGAAATTATAGGTGTAACAAAAATGCCAGATGGATTTATCCAAAAGAAAGGTGTTTTTGTAAAATACAAAGAGATTTCAAAAGGATTATCATTTGGCTATATTCCAACATCTGATGTTGAAATTGTTTGGTTCATGCAATATGATATAAGATTAATGGAACAGAAAGAAGATGAGCCTCAATCCTTGTTTCAAATCTGTCAAAAATTATTGGTTCATTTTCCTGATGATGTACAAAACATATTGCACCATAATGATTTTTCAAACAGTTATGTGTGGAATACCACTGATTTTGACTTACTAGATTCCTTTCATTCTAAAAATATTGTTTTAATTGGAGATGCTGCCCATTTGGCTTTACCCTTTACAAGTGCTGGAACAACAAATGCCTTGATTGATGCTAAAGTATTAATGGAACTATTAACGCAAAATAATCATTATGAGGATGCATTTAAGGCATTTTATGAACAAAGGGCAAAGTCAGTAGAAGAACATACATTATTGGGAAGACAAATAAAAAACACATTTTTAACAAGTGCAGAAGAATCATTAGATGAGATTAAAGTACCCTTAATAACCCATAAAGCATCCAATAACAAACTAGCACCTAAATTTAAAAAAGTGCATTTGTTGTACTTTACGGATCCCGTTTGTTCAACATGTTGGCTTATCCAGCCACAGCTTAGAAAATTAAAACTGGAGTATGGAGATTATCTAGAAATTGAATACTGTATGGGTGGGTTATTACCTTCTTGGGATAATTACAAACGTGGTTCAATATCCAAACCAGAAGATGCTGCCGCCTATTGGCAAAAGGCTGCAGAAATAAACGATATGCCTATTAATCATGGTATATGGTTAGAGCATCCTTTAACTTCCTCTTATCCACCTTCAATTGCATTTAAAGCAGCTCAATTACAGGATACAGATAAAGCTATTATATTCCTAAGAAGGATTAATGAAATGCTCTTTGTAGACAACCAAAATATTGTAGACGTAAAACTACTGTACAATGCAGCCTATGAAGCAGGATTGGATGCTTCCAGGTTTTTACGTGATATGAGTGGACGAGCACCTGAATTGTTCCAAGCAGATTTGTCTTTGGCAGAAGAATTGTCTATTTCAGTATTGCCAACTTTTATATTCACTGACAAATTCAATAACTCATCAGTTCTGAAAGGGTTTCAAGAATATGAAACTTTTGAGAATATGGTTTTGAATTTTATTCCAAATGCTACTAAAAAACACATATCAAAGGACTACAATGGACTGTTTAATTTGTATCCAACATTAACCACCAAGGAGTTTTCATTTTTAAGTGATTTGGGGATGGTCCAATCTGAACATTTATTAAAAGAATTAGAATTAAATGGCATTATTAAAAAAAGTAATAACCATTTGAATGGAACTATTTGGAAGATGAAAAGCCCTATTTCAATTGAAAATTGAATTTGATAATTTGATTGTTTTTGGATTAAATTGGACTAAAGAATTACCATGTTTCGTCTAATATTCATCTTCCTTTTTTTATCAATTAGCCAATCTAGCTTCTCCCAATTATCTGTTGCTAAAATTTTTAACCATCATATGGTACTGCAGCGGGGGAAAGAAATACCGGTTTGGGGTTCTGGTCCCATTGGAAAGGCGGTGACCGTTCGTTTGAACCAATCCATCCAGAAAGCCATGGTTGATGGGAAAGGGCAATGGAAAGTCATTTTTCCTATGATGCAGGCAGGTGGCCCTTTTCAAATGACTGTTGCTTCAGATCAACAACAACTAGATTTTTCAGATATCATGGTGGGGGAGGTTTGGCTTTGTTCTGGTCAATCAAATATGGATTGGACATTAAAAGATGCATTTAAATTTAGAGAAGAAAGAGCACTAGATACCCTTCCTGCTATTAGGCAATTCTATGTGCCTAGAGAAGTTTCTCTAAAGCCTAATGAAGATTTGACTAATGGCAATTGGGAATTGGCTCAGGCGGATAATCTTGGTGACTTTACAGCAGTAGGGTATTTTTTTGCCAAAGCATTATGGCAAAAATTACATGTAACTATTGGTTTGGTAAATGCCAGTTGGGGTGGTTCACAAATTGAAGGATGGATTAGTCTAGAAGCCATGAAAGGATCCAATCAATTAAGTAATTATGCTAGAAGCTATCCAAATAATTGGGATAGGGCCGATACTATGTTGTTAGCGCAATTAAAAAAATCCTTGTCTCAAAAGACTGGCAAATTGCCTAGTACCGCATTAGCTGATATTTTAACAACAGATAGTACACAGTTTCAAAGTTGGTTAAAATATTCTCCCCCAAGTCAATGGGATTGGCAAGGAATTTGGGCATTTAGAGGAGCTGGATTTATGCAGAAAGTGATTGATGTAAATGCAGTGGAACAAAGCAAGGCTTCTACACTTTCATTGGGAGAAAATGATGGTGCATTTGAATTGTATTTAAATGGGAAATTGTTTAAAAAAGGAGAAGGCCGGGCTGATAGGTTGATTCCTATTCCTGCTGGTACTTGGAAAACTGGTAAGAACATCCTTCTCTTACATCAAGCGGTTCAAAAAGATCCTGCTTGGTTTGGAAATGGATTTTATGGAGAGGGCTCCAAACTGTATTTGAAATTTGATTACGAACCAATTTCACTAGCCGGAGATGGTTGGCGAATGATGCCAGATTTTAATCTGCCATGGCATTATGTACATTCTCAAAATAATGCAGGTTCAATTATTTATAATGGTATGATTCATCCCTTGATTCCATTTGCCATAAAAGGAGTTTTGTGGTATCAGGGAGAATCAAATGCTGGAAGGGCATTTCAATACAGGTCTAATTTCCCATTGTTAATTAATTCTTGGAGAAAGCAATGGGAAAATGACTTCCCTTTTTATTTTGTTCAATTATCCAGTTTTGGAAAATATCCTAATAGTAATCAAGGTAGTGAATGGGCTGAGTTAAGAGAAGCGCAGTTAATGGCATTAGAATTGCCCAATACAGGCATGGCGGTTACTACGGATATTGGAAATCCAGATAATATCCATCCAAAGAATAAATCTGATGTTGGAAACAGATTAGCAGCTATTGCACTTGCAAAAAACTATGGAATGGATATACCCTATTCAGGACCGGTTTTTAAAAATGTTTTATTCAAAGCAGACAAAGCTATGCTTAGTTTCCACCATATAAATGGAGGCTTGGTTGCAAAAGACACTTATGGTTATTTAAAAGGTTTTGAAATTGCTGGTGAGGATAAACAATTTCATTTTGCACAAGCTGCCATAGAAGGGGATCAGGTGATTGTATGGAGCAATGCGGTTAAAAAACCTATTGCCGTAAGATATGGTTGGACCGATGCCCCAATTGATGCCAACTTGTTTAATAAAGCTGGTTTCCCAGCAACGCCATTTAGAACAGACCAATGGAATGGGCTTACAGACATAAAGCTTTTTGAGTAAGATAATGTTAAAATAAAGCCATGAGGCAGCAAGTGAAAGAAGGTTTAGTATCTTGAAAAGGAGTAAGTTAAGCCTTGATTATCAAAACTTAGAAACAAATGGAAAGAAGAGACTTTTTAGGAACCCTATCAGCACCTGTATTAGCAGCTTGTGCAGTTTGTATGGGAGCCTGTAGTAAATCGGGGGATTCCAACACTACTGCCCCAACTGGAGTTAACTTTACAATTGACTTGACTACAAATTTAACGTTTGCAGGAAGTTGGATGGCGCAATCTGGAGTAGTGGTTGCTAGACTTGCTTCGGGCAATACCGCTGGCTCATTTACTGCCGTGCAACAAGCCTGTACCCATGAGGGTGTGGCCATCAATTATGATGCACAAGGAACTAGGTTTGTATGTAATGCCCATGGTTCAGTATTCAACACATCGGGGGCTGTAACTGCAGGTCCAGCACCTAGAGCCCTTAAGCAATATAGTGTAGCTGTTACAGGTAATATTCTAACAATTACTGGTTAGTACTTTTTATTAAAGATTGAAATCAGCATTCTTTACTCAAGTAAGGAGTGCTTTTTTTTCTACGCTTAACTTTTATTGGCCTAAACTGTAAATCTTACAAGTTTTCTTCTTTAATCTATCATGATTCCGAATTTGGAATGATGGAATTTAGCATAATGGCCTTTATTGATTATTATACTGTTTTGGGCTTAGATAAAACGGCATCAGAAGCGGAAGTAAAAAAAGCCTACCGTAAGCTTGCAAGAAAACTCCACCCTGATCTGAATCCTACAGACAAAAATGCCCAATCCAAATTTCAATCTATCAATGAAGCCAATGAAGTTTTGAGTGATCCTGTAAAGCGGCAAAAATATGATCGCTTTGGAAAGGATTGGGAGCATGGCGATGCCTATGAGCAGGAACGGAAAAGTCATGAATCAAGAGGTGGGAATCAAACATTTTCCAATGATGATAACTCAGACTTTTCTAGTTTTTTTGAATCTATGTTTGGGTCTCATCAAGGTAGAACAAATGTGTCAAGAAGGGGTCAAGACCTACAAGCTACTATGCAATTGGGGCTTAAAGATATTTTAGCATCTAAGAAGGAAACCATTACAGTAAATGGCAAACAAATTAGGGTAACCATTCCTGCCGGAATTGCAAATGATCAAGTTTTAAAGTTAAAGGGCTATGGAGCCAAGGGGATTAATGGCGGGGCCGATGGGGATTTAATCATCAGTTTTGAAGTAAAAGATTTGCCTGGCTTTGAACGCAAAGGAAATGACCTGTATTGCCAAACCAATATTGGTTTGTACAAAGCAGTCCTAGGTGGAGATACTACCATTGATACCTTAAATGGGAAAGTAAAACTGAAAATCAGGGCTGGTACCCAGAATGGAGAAAGAATTCGTTTAAAAGGTAAAGGGGTTCCCGCTTACAAAAAAGAAAAGGAGATGGGCGACCTTTATGTGAGTTTTCAAGTAAATATTCCTCAAAATCTATCTCCAGAAGAAATTGCCCTTTATGAACAATTAATGCAATTAGATTAATAGTTTCTTTATGAAAGGATTCAAAACCAATATCCAAGAACATATTGACCAAAAAGAGGGGCAAACTGCCTTATTTAAAGCGGTAAACCTACAGTTGGACCTACTAGTTTTAAAAATTGGAGATGCAACAGGATTGTTAACTAATAATGATTCGGACCTGATAATTAAAATAGAATCTGGAATTGGACGAATTCAAGTTGGTAGTATACTATATGAAGTGGCAGAAGCTGATTTGGTAATAGTTCCAGCAGGTTTAAAATACAAGATTATCAATGTTGATGATGCCCATCATTTAAGGCTTTTTGTCATTTTTGCCCCACTTCCATCTTAATTGATTGAATAAACATTATTACTCTATCAATAAAATATAATCTTCTTCGGAGTGCTAGTTTTTGATTTTAAGTGAAGGAAAAGGGGAAATTAATATACTATTAATGTTTTTTTTAAGTAGTTGCTTTAATATTCCTAATTTTGTCATGCGCTAGTACCCCCTTTTTTACCTGAATCAAGATTGGCTGCGGGGAATTTCACGGTGAAAACACCGAACCTTTCCCCATATATTAGCTACAGGCAACATTCTTGGTAACTTCAATATCTTGCTATTACGGTATTAACTATACTGTTTGAATAAGGAAAGTATTTAATGATTTAATAATTTGATTCTTAGCAATTTGATTTGTGATGGATACAATTTTAGCATGGATAATAAAGTGTATGGAGAATAGAATAAAAAATTGTCTGCTTTTAATAGTATCGTTAATTTGTTTGAGTACTCAGGTTAATGGACAAAGCACAATTTGTAGTGGACTAGCTTTTACCTATGATAATACCACTGCAGGTAAGCCAGCAGGGACCCAATTCACTTGGACCGTTTCAAGCATCAATCCTGCGGTTGCTGTAACTGGTAGTAGTAATTCAACAGGGGCTTCAACTAACATTAATCAAGTATTGACCAACGTTACAACATCCGTTGCATTTGTGACTTATGATATTACCAACAATGCAGACTCTACAACCATCCAATATATTGTAACAGTAAATCCAACGCCTGTTCTCACAAGTGCTACTTCAAATACTAGTATTTGCAGTGGTACAACTTTTACTTACACAGCATTATCTTCAATTCCTACTACTACTATCACATGGACAAGGTCTGCTGTTGGCAATATTACCCCCAATGCCAATAGTGGCAATACCTCTATCAATGAAACCCTAACCAATTCTAATAGTAATTCGTCGGCTATCGCTACTTATTTATTTGAATTAAATAATGATGGTTGTACCAATTTTCAAAGTTTTAATGTAACCGTAAATCCAACGCCGGATTTAACAGGTGTAACCACGGGTTCTGTTTGTACGGGAAGTAGTTTTAGCTATACACCAACAAGCGTTCCTACTGCTACTGTTGAATGGACTAGGGCATCAGTTGTGGGAATCACTCCTGTTATTGGTTCAGGTACTAGTACCATAAACGAGGTCTTAAATAATAGTACCAGTTCACCCATCACTGTAACTTATAACCTTGTTTTGACAAGTCAGGATGGATGTATCAACAATAGTCATGTAGTAACTGCCATAGTGAATCCCAAACCAACCCTGACCAGTTCCATCACACCATCTGGAATATGCAGTGGATCAACTTTTACTTATAATGCTACATCGGATCAAGACAATGCTGTATCATATAGTTGGACTAGGAATTTTGTAGCTGGGATTAGCAATGCTGCTGCAACAGGAACTGGGATTATAAATGAGGTTTTAACCAATACAACAGTTTCAAATCTAGATGTAGTATATAACTATGTTTTGACAAATGGGGTAACAGGTTGTGTTAGCAATCAGAATGTAACACTAAGCGTAAATGCCCAACCTGTTCTCACAAGTGCTACCTCAAATAGTAGTATTTGCAGTGGTTCAACTTTTACTTACACAGCATTATCCTCAATTCCTACTGCTACCATCACATGGACAAGGTCTGCTGTTGTCAATATTACCCCCAATGCCAATAGTGGCAATACCTCTATCAATGAAACCTTAGTCAATTCAAGTAGTAGCTCATCGGCTACTGCTACTTATACATTTGTATTAAATAATGATGGTTGTACCAATTCTCAAAGTATTGATGTAACTGTAAATCCAATACCAATATTAAATAGTTCTCCAACACCGGCTGCTGTTTGTACTGGTTCTGCATTTACCTATATTCCAACCTCAACCATACCTGGACTTATGTATACTTGGTCAAGGGCGGCAGTTGCAGGTATTAGTAATACATCAGGTTCTGGTTCTGATTTAATTAATGAAACTTTGGTAAACACTACAAACACACCTATTACTGTTTCTTATGTATATGTGTTAACCAATCCGTTTACCAATTGTACCAATACACAAACGGTTACAATTTTGGTAAATCCTATTCCTAAACTTAATGCTCAAGTAAAAACAACTTGTAGTTCCTTAGCTTTTACACTAAATCCCGCTGGTGCTCCAATTGGAACTACTTACACCTGGTCAGCCCCATCAAGTAGCCCATCTGGGGTATTAAGTGGTACCAGTGGAACTGATCAGAGTAGCATTATACAAACACTTACCAATACCACAGTTTCTGCTGCTACTGCTATTTATTCTATAACCCCAAAATTGGGATTCTGCGTTGGTAGTAACTTTAGTTTAACAGTAACTGTAAATCCTGCACCTATAATAAGTAATCAAACAGCAACTGCTGTTTGTAGTGGTTCTGCATTTAATGTATCGCCAACAGGCGCCCCTTCTGGAACTACCTATACTTGGACAACAGCTCCAACTATTATTCCCTCAGGAGGTTTAACTGGGGGGGCTGCACA
This sequence comes from Chitinophaga pinensis, assembly GCA_943372255.1. GTDB lineage: Bacteria > Bacteroidota > Bacteroidia > Chitinophagales > Chitinophagaceae > Sediminibacterium > Sediminibacterium pinensis_M. The sequence goes on along the minus strand of CALRXZ020000016.1, from coordinate 5,268 downwards.
AGCTGCTCAAACGTCTATCTCTCAAATCTTAACCAGTACCAATAACCTACTTAATACAGCAGTTTATACAGTAACCCCAAGCGCAAATGGTTGTGCAGGTAGTAATTTCACAGTAACAGTACCTGTTAATCCTGTGTTGAATATTTCATCACAAGCAGGAGGAATATGTTCAGGAAATAGTTTTTCATTTGCTCCTTCAACTATTTCAGGAACTACTTATACTTGGGGATCGCCTGTGGTATCACCTGCTGGTTCTGTAACTGGCGTAAATTCACAATTAACCCCAGCAACAAGTATTTCAGGCACATTAGCAATTTCTTTTGGTTCATCTTCAACAGTAACTTATTCGGTAACTCCAACAGTTGGGGGTTGCTCAGGTGCTCCTTTTAATGTTGTTATTACCGTTGTTAATAGTTCTGTAACACTTAGTAGTTCTTCTGTTGCTCCTGCCATTTGTAGTAAATCTTTGTTTAGTTATGCTGCTACCAACATCGGTTCCATTTCAAGTTATACTTGGGTTAGGGGAGCAGTAGCTGGAATCAGCAATGGGGCTGCGTCTGGAACTGGAAATCCCAATGAGATTTTGGTGAATACTACTGGAACAGCTCAAACCGCTACTTATTTGTATACCCTTGCCAATATTACTGGTTGTATTATTAATCAAACAGTAACTGTTGTTGTTCAACCTACTCCCGTTTTGAGTAGCTTATTAAGTCCTCCTGCAACTTGCAGTGGTGTGGCATTTGACTATACACCTGCTGCAAATGCGTTTCCAGGGTCAACCTTTGCTTGGACTAGGGTTACAGTGCCCGGTATTGGCAATGCCAGTGCAAAAAGTACAGGTAATATAAGTGAGACATTGGTAAATACTACCGTAAGTCCTGTAACCGTTGGATATGATTATACTACTACAGATCCTTCAACCGGTTGCAGTAATTCCCAAACTGTAGCTGTTTTGGTAAATCCAGCTCCAGTTGTGATAAATCAAACTGCTTCCATTTGTAGTGTAGGGTCATTTAGCATTACTCCTTCAAACGTACCTGTTGGAACAACTTATAGCTGGTCTACGCCTTCCATCGTACCAATTGGAGTTTTAGCAGGATCAGATGGGTTGGCTCAAACAAGCATATCTGGTACTTTAAACAATACCTCTTTAAACCCAGCTACTGCTACTTATACAGTTACTCCAACTGTTGGAAGCTGTAATGGTGCTAATTTTACAATAACAGTTGCTGTAAATCCTGTTCCTTCAGTTATTGATAGAACGTTAACCGCAGTTTGTAGTGGAACAGCATTTGTCTATTTACCAACAGGTGTGCCTGCTGGAACAACCTATTCTTGGAATAATCCAACAATTACACCTGGATCAGGATTAAGTGGTGGCTCTGCACAAGTTGCACAAACAGTGATTAGTCAAAATTTAGTTAACACCAATAATATTTTTAATACTGCTGTATATACCGTTACTCCAACAACGGGAGTTTGTCCTGGTGCTCCATTTAATCTAACGGTTCCAGTAAATCCTACACCGGTTGTGAGTGCCAAGAGTGTTACAATTTGTTCTGGCAATTCATTTATTTTTTCACCTACACCAGTTCCTATTGGAACCACTTATACTTGGTCAGCGCCAGTCATTAGTCCAGCTGGTGCAATTAGTGGGGCCGTTGCTCAAACAACAGGTGTTACTAGTATTACAGCCATTTTAAGTAATACTACTGGCAGCAGTGCACAAGCAGTGTATTCAGTTACGCCAACGGTGGGTGGATGTGCGGGAGTACCCTTTACAATAACAGTTACGGTGAATCCAGCTTCTGTTTTAAATAGTAGCACTACCCCAATCTCTATTTGTAGCAATACGGTCTTTAATTATACTCCTACAAGTATTGCGCCTGGCACTACTTTTAATTGGACAAGGGCATTGGTTACAGGGATTAGTAATGCTGCAGCATCGGGAACAGGTAATCCAGCTGAGACCCTGATCAATACAGGAAGTACTGCCGTATCTGTTGTATATGTTTATACTTTGAATACTGCTAGTGGATGCACTAGTAGTAGCAATGTTACGGTGGTTGTGAATCCAACGCCTATATTGAGTAGTATCCATACAGCGTCTGCTATTTGTAGTGGAACAACTTTTAATTATATACCAACATCCAATTTATCGGGTGTTAATTTTAATTGGACTAGAGCTGCAGTTATTGGAATTAGTAATTTGTCATCTTCAGATGCTGGTAATCCCAATGAGGTATTGATTAACACTACCCAAACTGCTATTACAGTAGGTTATATATTCACACTTACCAATCCAACAACTGGTTGTAGTAATGCTGAAACTGTTTCAGTAATGGTGAATCCTAATCCAATTATTGACAATCAAACGTTAACAGTTTGTACCGGTACTAACTTCTCCTTTACGCCATCAAATATGCCATTGGGAACCACTTATACTTGGGGACTTCCATCAAGTACACCATTAGGTATTTTAACTGGAGCAACTGGAACTGCACAAACATCTATTTCTGGCACTCTTACTAACGCTTCTTTAGATCCTGCAGTGGCTACTTATTTCATTAATCCAAACGTAGGTGGTTGCGCGGGAGCAGGCTTTACATTGAAAGTAACAGTGAATCCAATTCCAATTGTTGCAGATAAAGTACTAACCTCTATTTGTAGTGGAACGGCCTTTGCCTATGTACCAACCGGCGTTCCAGTAGGTACTACCTATGCATGGAATAATCCTGTCATTAGTCCAGCATTTGGTTTAAATGGCGGATCAGCACAAAATGGGCAAAGCTTCATAACGCAAACCCTTACTAGTACTAATGGCTTATCAAATACAGCAGTTTATATAGTAACCCCAACTGCAAATAATTGTACAGGGGGTAGATTCCAATTAACCGTTCCTGTAAATCCAGTTCCTGTCATTGGTAATCAAACTATTTCAGTTTGTTCTGGTAATTCATTTTCATTCAATCCAAGTACTGTTCCTGTTGGAACAACCTATACATGGGGAATGCCTGTTGTATCAGCTTTTGGTGCATTAAGTGGAGTTGCCAATCAAGTTACTTCTGTAACTAGTTTTACAGGTATTTTAAGTAATACCACCAATACTTCAGCTCAAGCAGTATATACCATTACACCTGTTGTTGGCGCTTGTACAGGTACACCATTTACCGTTACAGTTACCGTGAATCCATCAACCCAACTTAGTAGTAGCTTGATTGCACCTGCTATCTGCTCCAATACGTTATTCAGCTATACTCCAACCAGCAATACTGCCGGTACTAGTTTCCAATGGTCAAGGGCAGCAGTTGCGGGAATGTTAAACCCTGCTGGAATAGGGATCAATAATCCCAATGAAGTCCTGATTAATAATACCAATTTGCCTATTGTTGTAACTTACAATTACAGCTTGCTTACGGCTGCTGGATGTGCCAATTCACAGTCTGTATCCGTAACAGTTAATCCAACGCCCATACTCACTAGCTTAATTAATCCAGCAGCTATTTGTAGTGGTACTGAATTTAATTACACGGCAGTTTCAAATATAACTGGTACAACATTTTCATGGAATAGAGCTGCTCAAGCATTTATCAATAATATTGGAGCATTTGGTACTAATGACCCTCAAGAAATATTGATCAATAGTAGTATTAATACGGTAGGGGTTGACTATGTTTATACCCTAACTGCCAATGGATGTAGCAATCAACAAACTATAACGGTTCCAGTGAATCCAACCCCGGTTGTGCCAAATCAAATTATAACAACCTGTAGCAATACTGCTTTTAATGTGAGTCCTCTAATTGTGCCAGTTGGAACCACTTATACTTGGAGTCTGCCAACTTATACGCCACTTGCTTCTATTACTGGAGGAAGTGCTCAAGGAATACCTCAAAACAGTATTAGTGAAATATTGGTCAATCAAACATTATTGCCAGCATCTGCAAGGTACACTGTCATTCCTACAGCGGGGGCATGTGTTGGAGTAGCATTTAGGGTAGATGTAACAGTATCTGTAAAACCAATCATTGCCAATCAAACCGTTACTGCATGTAGTGGAACAGCCTTTAGTTTTACAGCAACTGGCGTACCAACTGGAACCACTTATGTTTGGACCAATCCTATTATCAATCCGGTTGGTAGTTTAACAGGTGGATCAGCTCAGTCAGTGGCTCAAACCTCAGTTAGCCAAACTTTAATAAGTAGCAATAATTTAGTTAACACAGCAACTTATTTGGTAACCCCATTGGCCAATGGTTGTGCCGGTAATGATTTTAAACTTACCCTCAACATTAATCCTACTCCGGTCATTGCATCCATTATAGATACTATTTGCACTGGTACCGTTCTAACCGTAATTCCATCACCTGTTCCAGTTGGAACGCAATACACTTGGGCTTTGCCTTCTATAAATCCGTTTGGATCTATTTTGGGTACTACTAATCAAATTATTCCTAGCAACAATATTATCCAAACGCTAACCAATACTACTAATCAAGCAGCCAAAGTTGATTATTTGATTACGCCAACAGCTGGAACTTGTGTGGGTGCTCCATTTAATCTAACGGTATATGTAGGCGCACCAGTAGCAACTGTTCCAGATCAGGTTGCAGAAATTTGTAGCGGTGCTACTTTTAACGCTACGCCATTAGGATTGCCTGCCGGTACTTTATATACTTGGACATTGCCTACTATTTCACCAACAGGGTCATTATCAGGCATGTTTGGTACCAATATTGCCCAAAATACGGTAAGTCAGAAATTAGATAATTTAATTCTGACCAATGGAATTGCCATATACCAAGTAACTGCTAATAGTATGGGTTGTTTGAGCAATACATTTAATGCTACAATTACTGTATTGCCTGTTCCTACATTAACAGTCACCAGTAGTCCAATCATTTGTCGTTATCCAACAGATACCATTGCTCTAAGTTTTAACGGAAAAGCAGCATGGAGTTTTAATTATACCGATGATAATAGTGCCATTAAAACAGTTAGCAATATCACAACTAATTCATATAAAATGCTGTTGCCTATAACAGCTTTGAATACTAGAACTTTCCGCTTTATGGATATGGGTTTTGCAGGCTGTATAAACACAAAGGACACGGTTGATTTTGTACAGACTATCAACAATCTTCCAGTTGGAGTGATTCATTCCTTGCATGGTCAGTACTTGTGTAACAATATTTTAGATACCCTCTTTATAACATCGCCAGACTCTCTTAGGTATCAATGGACTTTGAATGGATCTAATATTCC
>CALRXZ020000015.1:0-45044 GCA_943372255.1 Chitinophaga pinensis | reverse complement strand
ATAATCTATAAAAGAGAAGAGGAAGAAAGTGAAGAGATAAAAGTGAAGAGTGAAGAGAGGAGGAAAGTGAAGAATGAAGAATGAAAAAAGAAGTTTTAAAATCAAAATAATTAAAAAGACAAAAATTTAAAAAATGAAAACTGTAAAATCACTTAACATGAAAAAGATTCTTTTTTTGATCATGGTATTATTTACCGTATTGGCAAATGCACAAAGTAAGTATGAAGCTGGAATGGGTAAAGGTTTTGAAATGCTAAAATCTGCACAGAGTGCAGAAGATATGGGTGCAGCATCTGCATTTTTTGAACGTGTGGCCGATGCGGAGAAAGACAAATGGTTGCCTTATTATTATGCGGCATATGCCAATCACTTAACTGGTTGGATGAACCCCAAAGCTGATAAGGATAAAGTTGCAGCCAAAAGCAAGGACTTGTTAACCAAGGCAGAAGTATTGGAAAAAGACAATGCAGAGATCTGGGTGTTGCACCAAATGATTACCGTACAACAATTAACCGTTGACCCAATGACACGCTGGCAAGCTTATGGAGCTGAAGCTTCCGACTATATTGATAAAGCAAAAAAAGCAGATGCCAATAATCCCAGAATCTATTTGGTAGAAGGCCAGTTTAAGCAAAATGTACCTGAAGCTTTTGGTGGTGGAAAGGAAGTAGGTAAAGTACTTTTTACAAAATCAATTGAACTGTTTAAAACATTCAAACCTGCAACAGAAATGCATCCTTCATGGGGCAAGGATCAAGCAGATCAAATGTTGGCTGCTCTAAACAAATAAATCATTTAAACTGGTTGTGCAATATCCGTTGCACAACCAGTTACAAACCTTCTATATGCCAAGTCTATTTCAATTCTTAATCACCCTTCATGTTGCAGGTGGAACTGCTGGTCTTATTAGTGGTACTGTTTCAGCCGCTTCTCAAAAAGGAGGTTTTGCCCACAAGCTATCTGGTAAGATTTTCTTCTGGGGTATGTTTAGTGCATCTATTGCTGCATTAATTATTTCTAATCTGCCAGAACACAAGAACCTGTTTTTGTTTGCGGTTGGTGGTTTTACACTCTATATGATCTGTAGTGGTTATAGAATTGTGGCATTGAAAAGACTGGCAAAAAATTCTGATCATCCGATTAACTGGTTAGATTACGCACTTTCTTTATTTGGACTTGGGTTTGGGGGCTATTTACTCTTTTTAGGAGTGAAGCTGGTTATGAAGGGTCAAAATTTTGGCATTGTTCCCATTGTTTTTGGATTAATCTGTGTCAATTATGCACGCTTAGACTATCAATTCTTAAAAGGGAATCAGTCTATCAAAGCTGTTTGGATGGGTAACCATATCATACGTATGATGGGTGCCATGATTGCATCCTATACTGCTTTTCTGGTGGTAAATGTAAAAATGGAACCTCAATGGGTTTTATGGTTATTACCTACCCTAATTGGTTCAGGATTGATTGCTTATTTCATGAGAAAATTTACAAAGCCTAAAAGTGCAAAGACGGTGTAAAAGAGCTGGTCATTTTTTTTCCAATAAAAACAGAAAGCATTCAAATTTGCATCTAGTGTAAAACCCATCAAATGCCTGAAGAAAAACAACTTACGGAACAGGAAAGCTTGCAGCTGATTACTTCCATGATTCAGAAAGTAAAAGGTGGTTACCATGAAAATGGAACGGGCCCTATCTTATGGGGAACCGTGGTTTCCATTGCCAGCTTTGTAACTTATTTGCAAAGGGAATACCTGTTTGACCTTCCCTTTGATATTTGGTTGATTGTGATGGCGGCCATCATTCCTCAGATTATCATGGTCAGAAAGGAGCGCAGAACCAGACCCCATGTCAAATATGAGGACGAAGCCATCAATGCAGTTTGGATAGTGTACGCACTCACCATTTTTGGATTGACTGCCTATCAGAACATTGTTCCAGAAGTATCAGCCAATTTATTGAAAGCAGAAGGTTGGCAGATGATGAAACATATGCTTGACAATAGCAAACCCGATGAAGTACTCAGGCCTTTTGCCCCAAGTATTTATTCCATTTATATCTTGGTCTATGCATTTCCAACCTTGGTAACAGCTATTACAAAGAAGTTCACGCCCATGATGATAGGATCAGCAATAGCTTATATCTGTTTTGTTGTTTCATTATATACCGCATCTAAATACGATTTCTTATTAGGAGCAGTTACAGCTATTGCTTGTTGGTTTATTCCAGGTTTGATTTTACGTAGTCGTTATCTGGCTCAAAAGCGTCAGCATGTTTAAAGAACTGGATCCCATATTACATTCCCAGTTACGCTTGGCAGTGATGAGTTTGCTCATCTCTGTCAAGGAAGCGGATTTTACCTATATCCGAGAAAAAACCAATGCCACGGCGGGTAACTTAAGTGTGCAGGTACAAAAGCTCAAAGAAGCTGGTTATATAGACGTGCTCAAACAGTTTAAAGACAATTATCCTCAAACTACCTGCAAAATTACGCCTAAGGGCATAGAAGCATTTGAAGCCTATGTTCAGGCACTGCAAGCATATTTGAAAGTTTAGAGGATTGTGCCATTTTGAATTTCAAATTCAATTGATTCAGCTTTTAATTGGTTAAAATCCTTTAATAGCTTTTTCATTTTTTTTATCAATGCTTCCAAACTCTTAGCTGATGCAATAATTAAATTGTCATCATAATTTGTTCTTCCAAATACGGCTTCTGAAGAGGTACTTTCAATGATAAGTTCAATTTTTGTTAGCATAATTTTCCTTTTTTTATCTAACTTAAAATTAATCGGATTTCTATTTTTTTGATAAATGAATTTGAAAACCTATTTCAAGTTGTAAATTTTCAAATTTGGTGTAAGTATCCTTGATACTTTCTATGTTTGAACTATATCCAAGTAGAAACTCCAAACCAACTGAGGAATTAAAATAAATTACTGGCCCCAGTAAGAGTGAATATTTTTTAGAATATCCTGTTATTGAAGAAGATGTATAGTTGCCATATTGAAATATTCCTTCAGTAAGAATATTAAACTGTTTATCAATGTTCAATAAATAATAGCGCGCAAATGGTCCAATTGAAAATCTTAAATCATCTACATATCCACTTGCAGGTGGAAAGTAATCAACTCTTGTTTTACTAAAAGAGGGTTTTAGTCCAATTGCGAATTTATCGAAAACAAAATAACCAATAGATGGAGAAAGATTGACTTGAGTTAGTTTGGCATCATAACTTAAGGTTGGAATAGTATATGATTCATTTCTTGAATAAAAACTGCCGGAACCACCAACAATCCAATTTCCTTGAGTTAATTGAGCATTTACATTTTGGAAAAAATAGCAAAACACTATCAATAAAAAGCCAGCTATTTTCATATTGTTTATTTACACCTTACATAACAAATTTGATGCCACTAAAATTCAAAAAATTGCAGTATTAGAATAGCGGAATTGTGGTTACTTTCTTTTGCTAATGATTCTGCTAGCTAGATAAAAGTGGGGTATCCATTCAAAACACAGAAATCAAAACTCAGATTTTGTAAACCTTTCCTGAATTCTCTTGGGGACACTAAATATAATAAAACATAATTATATTTAATGGCTAAGCCAAGATTCTTATTATTTTTTTTAGCACCGAACCTCTTCTCTACCTTTATGTTATAGATACAGATGCAACAGATAGTACAGGTTAAAGGCCTCACCAAACAGTTCAAAAACCTCACCGCAGTCAATGACCTGTCTTTTTCAGTAAATGAAGGAGATGTCTATGGTTTTTTGGGTCAGAATGGCGCGGGTAAGAGCACCAGCATTAGAATGATGCTCACGCTAATTGAACCTACCAGTGGTCAGATTGAATTATTTGGAATGGACTTGGCACGTAACCGCAGAGAGATTTTGCGCAATGTGGGTGCCGTGATTGAAAAGCCCGATGTATACAAATACCTATCGGCCTACGAGAACTTAGAATTGTTTGCCCGCTTAAGTGGCATCAAACCCACTAAGAAATTATTGATGGACCAACTAGAAATGGTGGGTCTAGCTGCTAGGGCTAATGACAGGGTAAAGACTTTTTCTCAAGGTATGAAGCAGAGACTGGGTATTGGAATTGCCTTGGTGCATAATCCGCAACTCATTGTCTTGGATGAACCTACTAATGGCTTGGATCCACAGGGCATAGCCGATATCAGAAATTTAATCTTGCACTTAAGCCGAGACTTGAAAAAAACCATTGTGGTTTCATCTCACTTGTTGAGCGAGATTGAACAAGTAGCTACCCGTGTATTGATCATTGACAAAGGACGCAAATTGGTTGAAGGCAATGCAACTGAATTATTTGATCCCGCACAAACCATTGTAGAATTACAAACCATGGATAATGTATTTGCTTTAGAACAATTAAAAGCAAGCCCTTGGTCAACCTATTTGCAAGCCCAACGCAATTCAGCTATTTTACTCAAATTGAATAGAACAGAGATTCCAGCTTTGCATACAGCTTTGGCTACTATGCAAATTCAACTGTTATCCCTGCAACCACGTCATTCTTTAGAAGACTATTTCTTACAAATAACCTCCGGCAACCAACATGTGGACACTTATACAAATTGAGTTATACAAGATATTCCGTAGACCCCGGACTTATATTGCTTTTATTGCTGTAGCGGCATTGATTACCATTATCCAATTTGGGTTAAAAGTAGATGGTAAAAGCTATGCCGATTTTCTGATGAAAGATATTGGTGGCACCATGGAAATTGATGGCAATATCATCAATGGTTATTTGATCTGCTATATCATGTTGCAATTGCTCTTGGTGCATGTACCCTTATTGGTAGCACTGATTGCAGCAGACATGATCTCGGGCGAAGCCAATATGGGTACTTTGCGTTTACTCATTTCAAAACCTTTTAGCAGAACAGAATTGTTATTGGCAAAATTTTTTGCATCTACTGTTTATACTTTGTTACTCTTGGTATGGTTGGCCATACTAGCGCTGTTTTTGAGCATGTGGATTTTTGGCACGGGCGATATGTTTTTGATGAAGAGTAGCTATGTGGTTTTACTTTCTGAAAATGATGTATTCTGGCGCTATGCAGGTGCGTTTGTATTTGCAGCGCTGGCCATGGTAACCGTTGCAGCACTGGGTTTCTTCTTATCCATTTTTGCAGAAAACAGTATTGGCCCAATTGTGGCTACCATGAGTGTGATTGTATTTTTCACCATCTTGAGTACTTTGAATATTCCCATCTTCAATGCCTTAAAACCCTATCTCTTTACTACGCACATGATTAGTTGGAAAGAGTTTTTTGACATTCAAGTCAATGACGCCAATGAAGCCATTGTGGGTAGTATTCAGAACCCGCAAAAGATTGTCAATTCTGCACTGGTATTGATTATACATATCATAGGATTTGTGGGTGGTAGCATTTGGATCTTTAATAAGAAAGACGTGTTGAGTTAATTTGCTTTTATTTTAAAATATTTTTCATGAGGATTTTCTTTTTCGTTGTTGCTTTATTGATTTCTTATACCAGTGTTCAGGCCCAAGACATGACAGCGCTTGTAACAAAGGTGAAGGCCAAACTTGACCAGGTAAATGATTATGAGGCAGACGGTAATATGAAAACTGATGTGAGTTTTATTAAAGCGCCCATTGGAAAAGTAAAAGTCTATTTTAAAAAGCCCAATAAGTTTAGGTTGAAAAAAGAGGGTGGTATTTCCTTACTACCAAAGGGTGGAGTATCTGTAAATATGAGCACCATTATTACTACCAGTGATTTTGTGGCATTGGCTGCAGGAGAAGCTGTGATTGATGGCTTTAAAACCAAGATTGTGAAACTACTTCCTACCAATGAAGCTAGTGAAATTGTAATCACCACCTTGTATATTGACGAGCCCAATTTACTGGTTCGTAAAGCCATTACTACTACCAAGGAGAATGGTACTTATGAAATGCAAATGAGTTATGGGGCTTTTGCCAATTTTGGATTACCTCAGAAAGTGGTATTTAGTTTTAATACCAAAGACTACAAATTGCCCAAGGGAATCACGTTGGAATTTGATGACAATGAGAAGCCCCTTTCTGAAGCGCAGAAACTAAAAAACAAAAAGGGAAGGGTAGAAATTACGTATTCTAATTATGTAGTGAACAAAGGAATTGCAGATAGCTTTTTCAAATAAGCCTTAGAACAATTCCACACTCCAGGTTCTCTCAAAAGTTCCACCTACTGCTAATTGGTTAATACCTTCTTTGTTGATCAATTGACCATCTGTTAGAGTACTATCGGCCACGCCACACCAAGGTTCTATACAAACAAAGTCTGCATCTTTAGCACTCCAAATACCCATAAAAGGAAAGTCTCCATAATGCATGGTAAGACCGTGTGGAGATTGATGACTCTTGATGCCTATGCTATGACTTTTCAAATTTTTGAAAACAAGGGCGTCTCCATAAAACAAAGACTTTTTCAAGGGCAATTGACTACAGTTGTCTAAATAAGGAACAGCCATAGGTTCTACCAATCCTTCTGCGTCTAATGGATGAATACCTACCGTTTCAGTTGTACCAAATTCTAAAAACCAATCCTCATAACCGGTTCCATTGGTCAGAGGCAGTTTGAATGCAGGATGGGCTCCAACAGAAAAATACAAATCCTTTATATCCGTATTTTCAACCAAGTAGGTCACATATAATTGATTGCCCTCAATGCGATAGGCTATGGAAAATTTAAATTCAAAAGGATAGACTGCCCTAGTGGTTGCATTGGCCTCCAAATTAAAAACAATGCTAGACTCCGTTTGCTCACTAACAGTAAAAACAGATTCTCTAGCAAATCCATGTCTACCCATTGCATAGGATTGACCATCATATTGGTACTGTCCATTTTTTAATCCCCCAACAATGGGAAATAGGGCAGGACTTTTCTTAGACCAGAAAGCAGGGTTAGCATCCCATAAATATTCCAATTGGGTATGCTTGTTAAAAATGCTTTGTAATTCTGCACCCTGTGCACTAATGCTAACGGTTAGCTCCTGATTAGAAATGGTCAACATGTTGCTAGTTTTATCCTTCGTTTTCTTCTATACGTTCATCAACGGCATTGGCCAACATTCTGGCACTCATTTTTCTAAGTGGGTTGGCGCGCATTTCTTTGTATCCGTTTCTGCTTCTATAAATATCAACTGCTTCAAACACCGCTACAATAAAACTATTGGCATCGGCTTTATCCTTACCAGCAATGTCAAAAGCAGTTCCATGATCTGGACTGGTTCTGATCACGGGCAATCCAGCAGTGTAATTCACACCTTCGCCAATGGCCAATGACTTAAATGGAATCAAACCTTGGTCATGATACATGGCTAGAACGGCATCAAATTTTTCAAATTGTCCTCTTGCAAAAAAAGCATCGGCACTATAAGGTCCAAACACCAACATGGTTTGCTTGGCGTCTTTAATGGCCGGCTTGATAATAGTTTCTTCTTCTGCTCCAATCAATCCTTCATCTCCCGCGTGTGGGTTTAGGCCCAATACGGCAATCTTGGGTTTGTCTACACCAAAATCTTTTTGCAAACTGTTGTGCATGATTTTCAATTTCAACAAGATGCTCTCTCTGGTAATATGTTTGGATACATCAGCTACGGTTACGTGTTCTGTTACTAGCCCAACGCGCATGTTTTCTGCCACCATAAACATGACTACATCGCTCACATTAAAGAATGCTTTGAAATAGGGAGTGTGACCGGTATAAGGAAATGCTTCTGTATGAATATTCTTCTTATGAATAGGTGCAGTTACCAAACCATGGATCAATCCCTCTTTTAATGCTTGGGTGGCTTGGGTTAAAGATTCTAAAGCATATTTGCCACCAGTCTCATTTAATTGTCCTGGGTTAATCACTACTTCTTCTTCCCAGCAGTTAAAAATATTCACCTGTTTGGGATTCAGTCTGTTCAATTCCTTTACACTAGAATAACTGAAATTTACTTCAGGTAGGGTCTTTCTGTAGAAATTGATGCATTTGTTATTGGCAAAAACCACCGGTGTGCAGATTTCTAATATGCGATGGTCTGACAGTGTTTTGATAATTAGTTCTATTCCAATGCCGTTTAGGTCTCCACAAGTGAATCCTATCACCGGCTTTTGTAATTCATAGCTCATTGATGTAAATTATGGGTAAAAATAAGGATTATTAGCCGCAACTGCGGGAACCTTAAAAAACCTAATTTCGTGCCAATGGACTATCGCCTGAAAAAATCACTGGGTCAGCATTTTCTCAAAGATGAATCTATCTGCAAACAGATTGTGGCAGCCTTGGAATCTGACTCATTTACGCAGTTGGTAGAAGTGGGGCCTGGCGCAGGAGCACTAACCAAGTACCTGCTTCCTATAAAAGGAATTGATTTTAGAGCCGTAGAACTGGATGATGAGAAAGTGGTATATCTCAACCTCCATTATCCTGCCATTCAGGGAAAAATTATTCATCAGGATTTTTTACAAATTGATGCTCCTTTTGAAGGTGCTTTTACCGTAGTGGGCAATTTCCCTTACAATATTTCTACACAGATTGTTTTCAAAGTATTGGAATGGAAAGACCAAGTACCTGTGATGATTGGTATGTTTCAAAAAGAAGTGGCGCAAAGAATTGCTTCCAAACCCAATACCAAGGTATATGGGATTATGAGTGTGTTGGTGCAAGCATTTTATGAAGTAGAATATTTGTTTGACGTGCCTCCAGAAAGTTTTAATCCTCCACCCAAGGTCATGAGTGGCGTCATTAGGTTAAGAAGAAAGGAAACAGTGGTTCCCATGAAATCTGAGAAAGCCCTGTTTGCACTAGTCAAAGCGGCTTTTAACCAACGTAGAAAAATGCTGAGAAATGCCGTTAGGGGTTTGTTTGAACCCGAATTTTTGGAGAATCCCATATTCAATAAACGTGCAGAACAATTGAGCATTGCAGATTTTGCAGAACTCAGTTTTCATATGCGCTAATAAGAACCCATTGGAAAGAAAAGTATTAATCACCGCCAATGCCCATCCCTATCTCACGGAGCGATTGGAGCAATTGGGTTTTAAAGTGGTATTTATTCCTGGCATTGGAGACCTTGCTTTGGAACAAGCCATTGTAGATTTGGAAGGTTTAATTGTAACAACTAGACCAGTAAAAAAGGAATTGTTGGAACAAGCCACCAAACTCAAATGGATTGGCCGATTGGGAAGTGGTATGGAACTCATTGACACGGATTATGCTCAAAGTAGGGGCATTCTTTGCGTGAGTAGCCCGGAGGGTAATTGCAATGCCGTTGCTGAACATGAGCTGGGTTTGCTATTGGGTTTAATGAATAAAATACCCAGCAGTGCACTTGAAATTAAAGATGGCAAATGGATCAGAACCGAGAATAGGGGCGAGGAGTTAACGGGTAAAACTGTTGGGATCATTGGATTTGGTCATACTGGTCAGGCCTTCGCCAAAATCCTTGCTGGCTTTGGGCTGAAAGTCTTGGCTTATGATAAATACAAGCAGGGATTTTCTACTGGCTATGTTCATGAAGCTAGTTTGCATGAGATTCAACAAGAAGCCGATGTGATTAGTTTGCACGTTCCCTTAACCGAGGAAACTTTTCATATGGCCAATGATGGTTTTTTTGAATCGCTTCAGCGAAAACCTTATTTCCTAACCACCTGCCGCGGAAAAGTAACAGATTCCCTTGCCCTAAAAAAGGCATTGAAAACTGGGAAAATAAAAGCTGCGGGTTTGGATGTATTAGAAAATGAAAAATTAGAAAGCTATAGCCAAGCAGAAAAAGAGACTCTTCAATGGCTATTGTCTCAAACCAATGTGCTTATTACACCCCATATTGCTGGGTATAGCCATGAAGCCTATTTTAAAATGGCCAAAGTAGTTTTGAACAAACTGGGCTTGGGTTAGAGAAATTACATTTATTTGATTTTGCAAATATTTCCTATTTTTGCAGACCTACAACGCTACAGTCAAACGTGGCGTTGTATTTTTTTTACCGCTTCTAAACAGCAAGACTATGAGTGATTATGTAACACAGGAGACCTTTGATAAGATGCGTGAGGAATTGCAGCGTATGAAGTCTATTGAACGTCCTGCAGCATCCAAAGCCATTGCCGAGGCAAGAGAAAAGGGTGACTTGAAGGAAAATGCAGAATA
Organism: Chitinophaga pinensis; assembly: GCA_943372255.1. Classification (GTDB taxonomy): domain Bacteria; phylum Bacteroidota; class Bacteroidia; order Chitinophagales; family Chitinophagaceae; genus Sediminibacterium; species Sediminibacterium pinensis_M. The sequence goes on along the minus strand of CALRXZ020000015.1, from coordinate 34,876 downwards.
TGACGCTGCCAAAGAAGCCCAAGGCATGCTAGAAGCAAAAATTAAACAACTAGAAGGCGTGATCAGCAATGCAAAAATTGTAGATCCCGGCACTATTGATATTAGTAAAGTAACCATCCTGACCAAAGTGACCATTACCAATTTGGCCACTAAGAAAACAGTTACCTATCAAATTGTAGGCGAAAAAGAAGCCGATTTGAAATTGGGTAAAATTTCTGCCAGCTCTCCTATTGGAAGCGGTTTATTGGGTAAAGTGGTGGGTGAAGTTGCAGAAGTGCAAGCGCCAAATGGCATCATTAAATTCAAAGTTGAAAATATCAGCATCTAACTAGCATGACCATTTTTTCAAAAATCATTGCTGGAGAAATTCCGTCTTATAAGATTGCAGAAAACGAAAACTTTTTTGCCTTCCTAGACATTTTTCCATTGGTGAAAGGTCATGTATTGGTGGTACCTAAAATAGAGACAGATCAATTCTTTGATTTGGACAATGATTATCTTTCTAAGATTCTCTTGTTTTCCAAACCCATTGCTAAAGCTATTGAGCAAGCATTCCCCTGTAACCGTTGTGGTATCAGTGTTGTAGGCTTAGAAGTGCCACACGCGCACTTACACTTGGTGCCCATTAATGATGCGGATGATTTGAATTTTACTAGGGGTAAATTAAAATTGTCTCCTGAAGAACTCAAAGCGGTTCAACGCGCCATTCTAGAAAACCTAGTGGCTATTTAGTTTTTACCCTTTCTGGATTCTTGGCAATAAAATCATCCCAGCCCTTTAAGCCTTTTACAGCCGTACCCAATACAGAAGATGTTTGGTAATGATGGCAAAGCGCCACCGCTAAAGCATCAGTAGCATCAAAATATTGGGGTTGCTCATCAATGGAAAGAATCCGCTGTAACATTTTCCATACCTGATCTTTATCGGCATTGCCATTTCCGGTAATAGATTGCTTCACTTTTTTAGGAGAGTATTCTGTAACACCTAATTTGGCCTGCATAGCTGCCGCGATGGCTACTCCCTGTGCCCTTCCTAATTTGAGCATACTCTGGACGTTCTTGCCAAAGAATGGGGCTTCAATAGCAAATGTAGAGGGATGATAGAGGGCAATTAATTCCATCACTTTGGTATGAATCATTTCAAGCCTTGCATAAATATCTTTTTCATGGGCAAGCTTTAATACATCCATCAATAAAACCCTGGGTTGGTTATTTTCTATCCTTAATAAAGCATATCCCATTACGGTGGTGCCTGGGTCAATCCCTAATATGATCTCTGGTTTTTTACTCATCTAGGTAAAAATAAACCAAAGCAGTGAGCATTTTTCATTCTGCTTCCGATAGCCGTTCTTTGTGCTTTAAAATGTAAAGCTGAAAAAAAGTTATAAAATATTCCTGAATTATGTAGTTGGTCCCATCCTGTTCCTTTGGTTGGCTTATTCCATCTACCAGCAGGTGCAGCACCACAAAGACTTGGATCAGTCATGGGTTTTGATTAAAAATACCTTGGTCCAAAAGGGTTGGATAATATTTGCCTTTGTTTTCTTATTGATGACCCTGAATTGGGGTTTGGAAGCCAGAAAATGGCAATTATTAGCTAGTAAGGTTCAGCCCATTTCTTTTTGGAATGCTTATAAAGCCATTTTAACAGGTCAGGCATTTGCACTCAATACCATTAACAGATCTGGAGATTTTCTTGGAAGAATTCTTTACTTGGAAGAGGGCAATAGATTAAGAGCAATTGGTTTATCCCTAATTGGCTCTACAAGTCAAATCTTAATCACTTTTAGTCTTGGTTTTATTTCATTATCCATACTTAGGTTTACCTTATTAGATAGCCAGGCAATATTGCCCGGTTTGTCTGTATTTTGGTTGGATGCACTATTAATTGGGATGGTACCTTCCATACTATTGGTTGGGCTTTTGTATTTTAATGTGGCCTTGTTTATTCAATGGATGGGGAAAGTACCCTATATAAGAAAATACCAATTCTTTATAGAGAAAATGGAAACCTTTCATTATAAAGATTTAACAAGAATTTTGTTACTTTCCTTGCTTAGGTACGTTGTATTTGTTGTCCAATATGTGTTGATGTTGAAAATATTTGGGGTGGACGCTAGTTGGCCAATATTACTATGCTTGGTTTCAGTGTTATTCATGCTAATGGCCATGATTCCAACCATTGCCCTAGCAGAATTGGGGATTAGGGGAAAACTGAGTTTGGAATTATTTGGTTTGGTAACTACCCAACAGTTGTCCATTTTGGCGGCATCTGCTGGAATTTGGATAGTAAATTTGATTGTACCTGCCATAATTGGTACTGTCTTATTACTGGGTTTAAGATTGTTCAAGCAAAAAGAACAAAAGTCATAAATCATGACACTGCTTTTTGCTAGCTTTATCAAGATTATTCAATAGAGACTGTGAAAAAAATATTATTGGTTTTCATTCTACTGTGTATTTATAGACCTCTAACGGCAGGGGATGACTTTTGTGGCATCCGAAATACCTCTTTTCAGGATGGCGAGAGCATTTCTTTTGTAGTATTTTATAATGTGATTGGACTCTATGTAAATGCAGGAGATGCCAACTTTACCACCAAATTAGAATACCTCAATAACAAGCCCGTTTATCATGTGATAGGTGTTGGTAAGTCCAATCCCAGTTATGACTGGATTTTTAAAGTAAGGGACCGTTATGAAACCTATTTTGATACGGCCAATTTACAGCCAATGAAATTTATCAGAAGCGTGAATGAAGGTGGTTTCAAACACAATGAGAACGTTACATTTAATCTTCAAACCAATACTGCAGTTACTACTACGGGGTCCTTTAAAGTGCCTGGATGTATTCAGGATGTTTTGAGTGCTATCTATTATGCACGCAATATTGATTTTAATAAATACAAACCAGAAGACAAGATTCCATTTAATATGTTTTTGGACAATGAGGTACATAATCTGTACATCAAGTATGAAGGTAAAGAAACCATTAAAACCAAGTATGGTAAATTCAGGGCTATCAAGTTCAAACCCTTACTAGTAAAGGGTACCATGTTTGCTGGCGGAGAAAAAATGACCGTTTGGGTAAGTGATGATCCCAACCATATTCCACTTAGAATTGAAAGCCCAATTGTAGTAGGTAGTGTAAAGGTAGACATGATGCAATACCGTAACCTGCGTTACCCATTAACTTCCAATTTGAGTTTTAATTAATCTGCTAGCCTTAGTCTATTGTAAAAGATGCGGTTGCTCTAATGCCCTTTTCTGTTTGCTGTAATTTGCAGCATTCATTCATTGCATCGTGTTCAAAAAATAAAGTATAGTTTTCATCCAATGCTTCCTGTAAAAAGGATTTTTTCTCTTCCAAAGTAGTCAATGGAAACATATCATAAGCCATTACATAAGGAAGTGGAATATGACCAGTAGAAGGAAGTAAGTCTGCCATATAGACTAAGGTATTTCCTTTGTAATTTATTTGGGGAAGCATCATTTGATTGGTATGACCAGATACAAAACGGATACTGATATTATCACTAAAAGCTGTGATGCCTAGTTTGCCTGTTTCTTTTAAACCTTGTTCAGGTGTGGCAATAAATTGCAATTGACCAGACTCCTGAATGGGTAGTATATTCTCTTTTAGAAAACTAGCTTTTTCCCTGTCATTGGGTACGGTAGCCCATTTCCAATGGTCTTGGTTACTCCAATAAATGGCATTTTCAAATGCGGGAACTAGTTTTTCTCCTACTCTTTTAATACTTCCACCACAGTGGTCAAAATGTAAATGTGTTAACAGTACATCAGTAATATCACTACTGTGAAATCCTTTGGCAGCAAGGGCTTTGTTAATATCTGTTTCTCCAGTTAAATGATAGTGACCAAAGAATTTCTGGTCCTGTTTATCACCCACACCATTGTCTACCAAAATTAAACGGTTGCCGTCTTCAATTAAAAGACACCTCAATGCCCAATTACAAAGATTGTTCTCGTCTGCTGGATTGAGTTTATTCCACATACTTTTTGGAACCACACCATACATGGCACCACCGTCTAGTTTAAAATAACCTGCAGAAATACTATGGAGTTTCATTTTAGGCGAATGATTTTTTTTGTTTTGCTTGAGCCATGATCAGTAGGATTAACCCAATGACAAAAAAGATGACCAAGGCAAGCACTGAATTGCGTTGTGAACCGCTTAGTTCGTTGATAAATCCAAAACTAAACATACCAATCACAATGGCTATTTTTTCTGTAACGTCATAAAAGCTAAAATAGGAAGTTGTGTCTTTTGTTTCTGGCATTAGTTTGGCATAGGTGCTCCTACTCAATGATTGAATTCCACCCATAACAAATCCAACTAGTACGGCAAGCAAATAGAATTCATTGATGCCATTGCGTGGCAATAAGTATCCTATAATACATAGCAGAATCCAAAAAACCACACAGAACATCAATGCCCTAAAATTTCCAATCTTATTTGACAATCGGGCTATTAAAAATGCACCAGGAACAGCCACTAATTGAATGATTAAAATGGCTATAATCAAATTAGTAGTTGGAATATTTAGTTCACTTTTGCCATAGAGTGTAGCTGCTAACATAACGGTTTGAACACCCATATTATAGAAAAAGAAAGCAGCTAGAAAACGTTTTAAAATAGGGGTTTGGCTCAATTGTTTCCAAACCTTATTTAGTTCTTTATAACCATAAGTAAAAAGGTTTCCCTTTTCAGGCTTATCCACTGCGGCTACACCTTTTGGCAAACGGCTTAAGGCAAATTGTCCAAAACCCCACCACCAAATGCCTACTAATAAAAAGGAGATCTGAGAAGCTTTACCCGTATTGATGCCAAATTTCTCTGGCATTAATACAAATACAAAACAGATGATCTGTAAAATCACACTTCCTATATAACCCATAGAGAATCCTTTGGCTGAAACCCTATCCTGATCTTCTGGGGCGGCAATTTCAGGCAAATAAGAATTATAAAAAACCAGACTACTCCAAAATCCAATACAAGCAATGATTAAACAGCCCAATCCATAAGCCAAATTATCCTTGTCATAAAAATACATGGCAGAACATGCCAAACTTCCCATGGTACAGAAGAAGAATAAGAACTGTTTTTTGTTTCCTTTATAGTCTGCAATAGAAGATAAAAGCGGAGACATCAAAGCCACTATCATAAAAGCTACGGCTAAAGCATAGTTGTAGAGAGAGGTGTTCACATATTCTCTTCCAAATAGGTGCACCGTATCATTGGCGGTTGTGTCATTACCATCGCCGGTTACGGCTTCATAATAAGCTGGAAAAATAGTGGAAGTGATGACTAGGTTGTAAACACTATTGGCCCAGTCATACATGGCCCATCCATTAATCACTTTCTTCGGTGCAGTTTTCATGCAATTCGTTTTGGTGCTTAAAGATAGGGAAAGCGAGAATGGCGGAGCTTACAATTTGCCGGTATAAATTAGACCCAATAAAACCAGACCTACAATAATGCGGTACCAACCAAACAATTTGAAACCATTTCTCTGCAAAAAGCCAATAAAAAACTTAATGGCCAACATGGCAACTACAAATGCTACCATACTTCCAACAAATAATGATAAAAGGTTTTCGGTATTATTTAGCAGCTCAGGAGTGTCTAAATAAGCTTTTAATATTTTGTATCCTGTAGCAGCAGCCATAGTGGGAACTGCCAAATAAAAAGAAAATTCAGCTGCTAGATTTCTGGTTAATTTTTGTTGCATACCCCCAACAATACTTGCTGCACTACGGCTTGTACCAGGAATCATGGCAAGACACTGCCAAAAACCAATGATCAAAGCTTGTTTTAGGGTAATTTCCTCGTCTTCTTCTATGGTATTTGTTTTAAAGAGCTTGTCTATGAACAATAGAATGATTCCCCCAATCAACAGCGATATTGCAACTGTTTTGGGACTCTCTAACAAAGCGTCAATCTTTTTGGAGAAAACAAAACCTAGAACCAATGCTGGAATAACAGCTACTATTAATTTTAAATAGAACCCTTTTCGGTTTAAAGGAAAGAACTTGTTCCAATACAGTACCACCACAGAAAGAATGGCTCCTAGCTGAATGGCTACTTCAAATAATTTGGTAAACTCGTCCGTCTCAATACCCAGAATTCTACTGGTGATAATCATATGTCCAGTAGAGGATACCGGTAAGAACTCGGTTAAACCTTCTACAACAGCAATGATGATGGTTTCTACCGGGGTCATTTTGATTTTTTAAAGATTGCATAAATTTCTACCAACAATCCCAATACAATCAGTAAGGGAGCAACCGTAATTCTAACTGTACCATAGACTTCCTTGGTATCAAATACTTTTGGATCTGCAGATTTGCCACCACTCATTAAGAAGAATCCCAATGCAATGATCACACCGCCAATCAGCATCCAAGTCAAGTTGTCTTTGGCAAATAAGGCTGCCATTTTCTTTTGTTCACTCATCACTTAGTAGTTATAAGGTTTGCAAGTTAAGGTTTCAATAATTGGAATCAATACAAATCGTCCAGTTTCATTTTTAGGTATTTCAAAACGGAACGGTGTGTGCTGAATACAGAAATGCCAACGCCCAATGCCATCATGCCCCCAAATAAAATTAGGGTCAGTTTTACATCGCGAATAGCTTTTAATTGGGGAAACTGGCTTTCCGACCAACTAATTAAGGTAAAAAGGAGGGCTATAGCAATTAAGGAACTGATTAGGCCATTTATCACTGCTTTGATATTCATTGGTTTGGATATAAAGCCTCTTGTGGCTCCCACCATTTGCATGGTTTTAATCAGAAAGCGATTGCTAAACATGGCCAATCGAATGGTATTGTCAATACTAAAAATGACAATTACACAAAGGATAATAGCTACCACCAAAAAGATTAATCCAATTTTAGAGGCACGTTCATTTAAGTTAGTGACAAGTATCTGTGGATATTGTAATTCGGTGATCTGGTTGCCATAAGCCGCCATGAGTTCAGAAGAAATTTTGGCAAGACTGTCTTTGTTCACATAATTGGCCTTGGCATAGAAGTCAATACTTTCAGGTAGGGGATTCGCATCTAAAATCTTTGCCCAGTCTTCATTATTCTCTTTGTTCCAAATTTGTTTGGCGCTGGTTTTGTCTACATACACCACATTTTTGGCATAGGGCTTAGAAGCAATAAATTGTTGAATTTGGCCAATGGTATCCTTGTTCATGGTACGCAAATAGGCACTTAATCTAATATCTTCTTTAAAGGCATTTCCTACCGAACTAATGTTCAGGAAGAACCAACCCATGATCCCCAGAATCAATAATACCAGTGCAACCCCTACTATACTGTAGATATAATTGGGTTTACTGCGTTTCATAGATGATTTACCAACAGCGGCCATAGTTCAATATTTTGTCGGGGAAATCGGATTTTAGAAATCGGTTCCCGTTGGGCAAATGTAGGCTTTTGAGCGTTAAACACTTACATTTGCAGCCATTCAAAATGGTTTTTTACAGCCCAAATTACCGCTTTCGGGTCTTAATAGGGTTAAAGATTTGTTAGAACAATGGAATACGATTTCAGAAAAATTGAAAAGGAACGTCAAAGGCAGTGGCGTGAGCAGTATGCCTATCGCGTAAGTAATACCAGCGATAAGCCAAAATATTATGTGTTAGACATGTTCCCTTACCCAAGTGGAGCTGGTCTACACGTGGGCCATCCCCTAGGTTATATTGCCTCTGATATTTTTAGCCGCTTTAAGCGTTTGCAGGGGTTTAATGTATTACATCCTATGGGATATGATGCTTTTGGTTTGCCAGCTGAACAGTATGCCATTGAGCACGGTGTGCATCCTGCAATTAGCACGGATAAAAACATTGATACTTTTAGAAAGCAACTAGACAATATTGGATTTTGTTTTGACTGGGAGCGTGAGATCAGAACCTGTCAGCCCAATTATTATAAATGGACCCAGTGGATTTTTCTGCAATTATTCAATAGCTTCTTTAATAAGCAAACGCAGAAGGCTACGCCGATTGTTGAATTGATAACCAGCTTTGCAAAAGAGGGTAATGCCGTTCATGCATTTCCTGCTGCAGTAAGTTATCAGCCAACCCAATTTACTGCAGACGATTGGAAAGATTTTTCTGAAAAACAACAGCAGGAAATTCTGATGAATTACAGACTGGCTTTCTGTGGTTATGGAGAAGTGAACTGGTGTGAAGCATTAGGAACCGTTTTGGCCAATGATGAAGTGGTGAATGGGGTGAGTGAAAGAGGTGGTCATCCGGTTGTGAAAAAGAAATTGCGTCAATGGTATTTACGCATTACTGAATACGCAGACCGTTTGCTAGAAGGCTTGGAGCGCGTGGAGTTCAGCGAATCCATGAAAGAAATGCAGACCAACTGGATTGGAAAAAGTTATGGTGCTGAAATTGATTTTGAAATTACGGGAGTGCCCACTACTGGTCAACAATTAAAAGTCTATACCACCAGACCCGATACCATTTTTGGGGTAGACTTTATGGTGATTGCACCTGAGCATGAATTGATCAATACCATCACTACTGTAGAACAACAAGCTGCAGTGGATGAATATTGTACTTATGTAAAAAGCCGCAGTGAAAGAGAACGTCAGGCAGAGAAAAAAATCTCTGGATGCTTTACTGGAGCTTATGCCATTAATCCTTTTAACGGCGTAAAAATTCCTATTTGGATTTCTGAATACGTGTTGGCTGGTTATGGCACAGGAGCCATTATGGCGGTTCCTTGCGGCGATGATAGGGACTTTAAATTTGCCCAACATTTTAATATTCCCATTACCAATATCTTAGGTGATGCATTTAATGGTTCAGAAGCAAATCCTACCAAGGATGCGAAATTGCATAACAGTGATTTCTTAAATGGGGTGGTCATGCGTGATGCCATTGCCATAGTGAATCAGCGTCTGGAAGAAATGGGCATTGGCAAATCCAAAGTGAATTATCGCATGCGCGATGCGGCGTTTAGCCGTCAGCGTTATTGGGGTGAACCTTTTCCTATACAATGGAAAGATGGTACAGCCTATCCTTTGGCCGAAACCGAATTGCCTTTGTTATTACCAGCAGTAGATACCTATTCACCAGGTCCTGAAGGCGAAGGCCCTTTGGCCAATATTCCTGAATGGGTTTCAAAAGAATTAGAAACCAATACCATGCCTGGTTATGCAGGTAGCAGCTGGTATTTCCTGCGCTATATGGATCCTCATAATGACCAGACATTTTGTGATAGGGCTGTGAGCGATTATTGGAACCAAGTGGATTTATATATTGGTGGAACCGAACACGCGGTGGGGCATTTGCTTTATAGCCGTATGTGGACCAAGGCCCTTTGTGACCTAGGCCATATTGGATTTGACGAGCCCTTTAAGAAGCTTTTGAATCAAGGTATGATTCAAGGTTCTTCTAGATTTGTCTATCGCCTAAAAGGCACACAGGAATTTGTTTCCTATGGTTTGATCAAGGATTTTGACACCGTAGACAAATTGCATGTAGACGTAAATATAGTGGATGGTATTGAGCTAGATACTGCAGCTTTCAATAAATGGAAGCCTGATTATGCGGCTGCTAGTTTTCAATTAGAAGACGGAAAATATCTCTGCGGAACAGAAGTAGAGAAAATGTCTAAGTCTAAATTCAATACTGTGAATCCGGATGAATTGGTTCAAAAATTTGGGGCCGATACTTTCCGCATGTATGAAATGTTCTTGGGTCCCGTAGAACAGAGCAAACCCTGGGATACCAAGGGGATTGAAGGGGTGCACCGTTTTATCAAAAAGCTTTGGCGCTTATTCTTTGATGAGCTCAAGGGAAGGGTATGGAATGAAGATGCACCAAATGCTGCAGAATTAAAAGTCTTGCACAAAGCCATCAAGAAAATCCAAGAAGACACGGAACGTTTTAGTTTTAATACGGCTGTGAGTGGGTTTATGATCTGTGTGAATGAACTGGCCGATCTAAAATGCAATAAACGCGCTGTTTTAGAGCCCCTTTTGATTTTGATTACGCCTTATGCCCCGCACGTGGCAGAAGAGCTTTGGGCGGTATTGGGTAATGCCAGCTCTATATTAGACGCGGCATTCCCTGTGTTTGATCCTGCTCATGTAGTAGAATCTGCCAAAGAATACCCTGTAAGTATCAATGGTAAGGTAAGAACCAACCTACTTATTTCATTAGACGCAACAGAATCAGAAGTACAGGAATTGGTTTTGGCCAATGAATTGGTCCAAAAATGGGTGGAAGGCAAACCTTTAAAGAAATTCATTTTTGTTAAAGGCAGGATGATCAATCTGGTAATCTAAGTTTCAGTATTTAAATTTTCTATCATAGCCCCAGTTCTTGAGCTGGGGCTTTTTCATTCCTGTAAAAAACACCCAAATTCAAAGGGCTTTTATTACATTGCTGCACCAAAATTCCAACTATGCATTTCAAACGACTGCTGTTTACAGCCTGCATTACTGCTACCACCCTTATAGCTGGTGCCCAGAAAAAAACCTTTAGTCAAGAAGAACTATTGGCCGGAAAACTACCCAAGGATTTTTCTTATACCCTTCCACAAGTGGTAAAATGGGTAGACGATGAGCACGTTGAATTGTACCAGAAAATACACCCAGATTCCGCGTATAGAACTTATACCTTGGATGTAAAATCGGGTACCCTAACAGTAAAGAATGAAGGAGGAGCTCCTAGCAGAGGTCCTGGAATGCCATCGCCTTATGCCAAATCAATTATTACAAAAGACAATGACCTTTTTGTAAAAGCGGGCGGCGTTGAAAAAAGAATCACCAATGATAAGGATGAGGAAAAGAATCCTATGTTTTCTCCTGATAGCAACTATGTAGCTTTCACTCGCAACAATAATCTCTTCACTGTAAACTTGGCAACTGGTAAGGAAAATCAGCTAACTACTGATGGTACTGCTACCACATTAAATGGTTATGCAAGCTGGGTTTATTTTGAAGAAATTTTTGGAAGACCCACACGCTATAGGGCATATTGGTGGAGACCTGATAGCAAGCAATTGGCTTATATGCATTTTGACGAGAGCATGATTCCTATGTTCCCCATTTACAATAGCGAAGGTGCTCATGGTTTTGTAGAAGAAACCCGGTATCCAAAATCTGGAGACAAAAACCCAGAAGTGAAACTTGGTTTTGTAAGCCCTGATGGTGGTAAAACTGTTTGGGCCGATTTTAATGAAAAAGATGACCAGTATTTTGGATGGCCTGTTTGGAAACCAGGAACCAGCAATCTACTTGTTTATTGGATGAACCGTGGTCAAGACAATATGAAAATGTATGACGTTGATCCCCTAACTGGAAAGAAAAAAGAAATCTACGACGAGAAACAAAAAACCTGGATTGACTTAGAAGACCGTGTTAGTGGTAGGGTTAATTTTATTACCAATAACACCCAGTTTATCATGCAAAGTGATAGAACGGGTTGGAATCATTTGTACCTCTATGGTAGCGATGGTGTTTTGAAAAATGCTATTACCACCGGTAATTATACTGTTACTGGCATCAAGTATATTGACGAAAAAAATAGTCAGGTTTATTTTACGGCCAGAAGCCGCGAGAATACTGCTAGGATTGATTTGTATGTGGCCAAGTTTAATGGCAGTAGCTTAAAGCGTTTAACTTTTGGTGAGTATAATCATGCCAATACTAGCTTATCTCCAACAGGTAAATATTTTATCACAACTTATAGCAGTGTGACAACACCAACTAAAGTGACTTTGGTAGATAATACCGGAAAGATTATTAAAGAATTGGGTGATAGTAAATCTTCGGTAATGGACCAATATGAATTGGCCAAAACTGAACTGATTCGAATCAAGAGTGCAGATGGTCTGTTTGACCTTCCAGCCTATGTTACTTGGCCTGCAAAAATGGATCCCAATAAAAAATATCCTTTGTTGGTGAGTATCTATGGTGGTCCCAATGCAGGAACTGTAATGGACAGATGGGGTTGGTCTCCAAACACCCAATTTTATGCACAAGAAGGTGTGATTCAAGTGGCATTTGACCATCGCGCTAGCGGACATTTTGGAAAAGCTGGTGTGAACTATATGCACCGCAACCTAGGCTATTGGGAAATGGAAGATTATAAGACTATGGCCAAATGGTTTATTGCCAATGGACAGGCTGATCCAACCAAAGTTTGCATTACCGGATTTAGTTATGGTGGATACATGAGTTGTTATGCATTGACTTATGGTTCAGATGTGTTCACACACGCCATGGCTGGAGGTTCTGTGGTTGACTGGCGTTTGTATGATAGTCATTATACTGAGCGTTTTATGGATACACCTCAAGAAAATCCAGAAGGATATAAGAGCAGCAGTGTATTGACCTATGTAGACAAGTTCAAAGGTCAATTGCAATTGGTGCATGGAACCATGGATGACAATGTGCACATGCAAAACAGTATTCAATTGGTGAGTGCTTTACAAGACAAGGGTAAGGATTTTGAATTCATGTTATATCCTGGTGGACGTCATGGATGGGGAGGTGCTAAAGGCAATCATTTTGCCAATTTAAAAACCAAATTCATTTACAAATACTTATTGGAAAAACCTGTTCCAAAAGCTTTGTTGAGATAATTGATAGCAATAAAATTTGATGACACAATATTTAATACTGCCCGGTCTTGGTAATTCTGGTCCGCATCATTGGCAAACTTATTTTGAACAGAAAGGACCCAATTTTATTAGGGTACAACAATCAGAATGGGACGCGCCAAATTGCACTACTTGGATTGATACCATTGACAGGGCAGTATTAGCTTTTGATGTTTCAAATGTTGTTTTGATTGGACATAGTTTGGCTTGTTGCAGCATTGCGCATTGGGCAAACAAGTATCAACGGAAAATTAAAGGCGCTTTGCTAGTAGCTCCTAGTGATATTGAAAATCCAGTTTACACTTTTCCCGCTACTGGATTTGCTCCGATTCCTTTGAAAACCATTCCTTTTAAAACCTTAGTGATAGCTAGTGATAATGATCCTTGGGTATCATTACAAAGAGCCCAATTATTTGCAAATGCTTGGGGGAGTAGGTTGATTAATATTGGAGCTGCTGGTCATATTAATGCAGACAGCGGATATGGGAAATGGTATCAAGGTTTAGAATACTTGAAAGATTTTGAATAAGTGTTACCGTAAATTTTGTAACAATCCTATTCAATACTGTATCAATTCATAGTTTGTTCTGTTGGAATTTTATGGAAAACAAACCATGGAAAATAATAACAACATTACAGACACCAATCATTTGATTAATTACCCACCCGCTGAAGATATTTTCAAGAAAAGTACGCGTGTAGTAAATATAGAACCGGAAGATCCTGTGCTGAAAATTCTAGGAGACAATAATGCTGATAGCACAGATTTGGATGTGCCTGGCGCAGAACTAGATGATGCAGAAGAAGTGGTAGGTAGTGAAGACGAAGAGAATAATTATTATAGTATTGGGGGTGATGAGCATAATGCTTTAGATGAAGCTGGCGAATAAATCATTGCGCAGAATACTTAATCATTTCCCTAATTTTAAAGAGCGCAAAATCTATTTGAATGAGTAATGGGAATTTATTTGCATCCCTGGTAAAGAATAACCGTACTGCCTTTTTTCCTGTAGTCAATTTTGATATTGCTAGCGAGCATTTATTGCTCCTAGATTTCACAGCAGCCAATAAAGGTATTACAGCAGATGTATTGGCCAGTACGGAAAGTTTTAGTGCTTATGTTAGTCAAGAGCTTGCTACAGCTAATGCCAAATTTGGGATTGGTGGTTATAATGAACATAGAACAGTATATAGCAGGAGTAAAGTATTTGACAGTGTAGATGGTTCAGAGCCTCGCAGGCTTCACTTAGGTATGGATATTTGGGGTGCTATAGGAACACCTGTTTTTGCTGTTGCCGATGGCTATATACACAGTATTGCCAATAATGCTGCCTATGGCGATTATGGGGCAACCATTATCCTTGGTCACAGACTAGATGGGGTTGAGTTTTATAGCTTGTATGGACATCTGTCATTAGCAGATTTAAGTCAACTAGAACCCGGCCAACCAATTAAGGGAGGTAGTTTGATAGCGCATTTTGGACCACCATCAGAAAATGGTCAGTGGCCACCGCATTTACATTTTCAATTGATCTTGGATTTGGAAGGAAAAGAAGGTGATTATCCCGGCGTCTGCCGTTTTAGTGAACGCGATATTTATTTAGCCAATTGTCCTGATCCTGATTTGCTGTTGCAATTCTTGCAATACGCAAAACCCTCTTTATCAGCTAGGAATTGATATTTCCTAGATGACAAAGAGGGTTGCTGGTTTCTCAAATCTTGATTAACTATTATAAATCACTGCAAAAGTCTTTGCAAACTCAGCCAGGTTTCTTTTTCCAAAAACGGGTTTGGGTTTACTTAGATAATCTGTTGCCATTTCTCCAGTTTTTACAGCAGTCCCCATTTCAGTATAATTCTTGGCCACTTCATCAGAAAGACCTGCTTGAACCATACCAGCATGGTTTTGTTCGTCTGTAAAATCTACCCAGGGTAAGGCGGGTTGGTCAATTGCTGCACCTAGTATTGCTGCAATTTCAGTAGGTGTTTTTTCATCACTCACTACATACTCAATGCTATGTCCACTAAAATCCAAGGATAATAAGGCTTTTGCGGCAGCATCAGCAATATCTGCAGGATGTACCAACACAAGCGTGTTGTTACTACCATAATTGCCACCTATGATATGCATGTGTTTGATCATACCAATATTTGCTAAGAAATTGGTAAAGAAAAATCCTGGGCGTAAGTGCAATATGTCAACACCCGATAAACGGCTAAAGGCTTTTTCTACTCGGAATAAACCACTTACTGGTCCACATCCAGTTTCCATATGGGCACCAATACTGCTCAGGTTGACTACTTTTTTTACGCCACTGGCTTCAATAGCTGCTGCGTAGTTTTCTCCTTGTTGTCCAATATGTCCTTTCCAATCGGCCGCATCCCAAGTTGGGGGCACCATGGTATAGATAGCGTCAGCGCCAGTAAATGTTTTAACAAGAAAATCAAAATCAGCTACTGAGCCAATTGCGGCTATGGCACCTGCAGCCGTTAGATCTTTCAAATTATCCAAGCTTCTTCCAATAACGGTTACTTGGTGTCCTGCTTTTAATAATTCAAGGGTAAGGGGTTTTGAAATATTACCCGCTCCGCCTGTGATTACGTACTTCATGTTTTTGTGGTTTTATAGGTGATTGTTATAATTGTATATACAAATGATAAATTAAAAAAATTATCCAGACAATTGGTCAGAAATCAAGTTCATGTTTTTTACCAAATCCTTGATGTCATGATTACCCAAGGACCCCGTATAAGCGGCTTGAGACCTTGCTACACAAGCTTGTAATTCAGGCAATAATTGTTTTGCTTTTGGACTAGGATACACATTGGTAATCTTTCCTTCGGTAGTTCTCACAACCAATTTTCGCTCTTCCAATTTTTCAATCAAACGACTGATGGTACTGGGTGTTAGCTGTAATTGGTCTGCAATTGACCCGGGCTGAATACCTGGATTATCCAAAACTAATAAAAGTAAATAACCATGACTAGGAGAAAGGTCAACAGGCTTCCAACTTTCAATAGCCAGTTTCTCCACTTTTCGCGCCAAAGCGTTGCTAGTGAAGTAAAGACATTTTGAAAATTTGCAGTCTGATGTTTTCATGACAGGACAAAGATAATTATCTTATTTGTATATGCAAATATATTTTTCTACTCAAATTTGATCTGACAAAAGAATGGTACTACCTTTTTCATTTTCTTGCAGAGAATGCGCTAGCATAGATTGGGCAATGGTAGCTGCTGGAATAGAGCGGTATTTGCGCAAGCTACCCACTAGTAAAGGGTTAATCCAGCCATTAATCATAGAAGCAATTTTTTCACCCGAACGGTGTTCCATTCTATTACCGGTAATCAATGCTGGTCTAAAAATGGTAAGTTGTTCAAAACCTATATTAGCCAAACTAGTTTCCATTTCAGCTTTCACCCTACTATAAAAAATACTAGAATTGGCACTAGCTCCCATGGCACTAATGACCATCATTTTTTTAGTGCCAGCTCCAAATTGCAAGCGAGCAAATTTAACAGGGTATTCCAAATCCACTTTTTTAAAAGCTTCCTTGGTCTTCACTTTTTTAATAGTTGTTCCCAAACAACAGAAAAGGGTATCTGCTTGAACTGTTCCTTGGTATTGGTCAAAGTCTATCAAGTGCTCTTGCAACTTAGGATGTTGAAGACCTAAACTTCTTCTACTATATACATGTACAGTATGATACGCACTGGATTGAAGCAATAATTCTAGGAGCAGGGATCCAGTTAGACCAGTAGCACCAATGACAAGGGCAGATTGTGTTTGCAAAGCTTGATTTTTACCAAAGCTATGATAAAATGTATTTTGTAGTTTTGAAGTGTATGGCCAACGATAATTTGAATAACGCACCAGAAAACCTAAGTCCCGCTGACAAGGAGTTTGAGAATACCATTCGGCCTAAGGAAATTGATGAATTTTCTGGACAGCCCCAATTAATTGAAAACCTAACCATTTTTATCAAAGCAGCCAAGCTGAGAGGAGAAGCACTGGATCATATTTTGTTTCACGGACCTCCGGGATTGGGTAAAACCACCTTGAGTAGAATTGTTGCCAATGAATTAGGCGTTAGTATCAAAGAAACTTCTGGTCCAGTCATTGAGAAACCTGGCGACTTAGCAGGACTACTCACTAATCTGCAGCCCAATGATGTTTTATTTATTGATGAGATACACCGCTTGAGCACTGTAGTAGAAGAATATCTCTATGCAGCCATGGAGGATTTTAGAATTGATATCATGATTGATAGTGGCCCCAATGCTAGGAGTATTCAAATTAATTTGAACCCCTTTACCTTGGTGGGTGCTACCACCAGAAGTGGCTTATTAACAGCGCCCCTACTATCTAGGTTTGGAATTAAATCAAGACTAGAATATTATCAAGCAGAAACGCTGAAGAAAATTATTGAAAGAAGTGCAGGGATTCTCAATACAGCAATTAGTTCCGATGCGGCTGGAGAAATTTCAAGAAGAAGTAGGGGTACGCCTAGAATTGCCAATGGTTTGCTGCGCCGCGTGCGCGATTTTGCTCAAGTACTCAATGATGGGATTATTGACCTTGGCATTACACAACACGCATTGAAAGCATTGAATGTAGACGAACACGGATTGGATGAGATGGATAATCGCATTCTTGCTGCCATCATTGATAAATTCAAAGGAGGTCCTGTTGGCTTAACCACTATTGCTACAGCGGTGGGAGAAGAATCTGGTACAATTGAAGAAGTCTATGAACCTTTTTTAATTCAAGAAGGATTTTTGCAAAGAACACCAAGGGGAAGAGAAGCTACCTTAAAAGCATATAACCACTTGGGGCGTGAAACCCTGAACAGGGGCGGCACTCCCAGTTTGTTTAGCTAATAAAAAAGCTCCCAGATTTATCAGGGAGCTTTTTTATGTTCAATAGATTGGTTATGGTGCAACCAGTCTAAATCCGTTTCCGTGAATGTTGACAATTTCAATATCGGTATCGTCTTTTAGGTACTTGCGCAATTTGGCAATATACACATCCATACTTCTACCATTGAAATAAGTATCACTACCCCAGATTTTTTTCAGGGCTCTTTCTCTTGGTAACAAATCGTTTTTGTGTTCGGCTAACATCTTCAACAATTCATTCTCTTTTGGAGAAAGTGTTTGAGTGGTACCATCGTGTTTTAACTCACGCAATTTGGGATTGAAATGGTATTTACCCATATCAAATTCCTGATTGTCACTGATCTTATTGTCTTCTTCATTGCGCTTTAAAATGGCTTTGATTTTCAACAACAATACTTCAGAATCAAAGGGCTTGGTAATATAATCATCAGCCCCTAATTTATACCCTTGAATAATATCATCCTTCATGGTTTTAGCACTTAGGAAAAACAGGGGTATATCTGGATCCACATCGCGGATTTCTTCTGCTAGTTTGAATCCATCCATATTGGGCATCATCACGTCTAGCAAACAGATATCAAATTTTTCACGCTGAAAAGCTGCCAAACCTAAGCGGCCATCCCTTTCCAGTGTTACGTCGTAATCGTTTAACTCCAAATAATTCTTGAGCACCATACCAAGGTTGGTATCGTCTTCGCACAAGAGAATTTTGCTTTTTTTGTCTTCCATAACAAATTATTTATACTCAAATAAAGATAAAACAAACCCATTTTACTGCCAATTCAGCGCAATCTTTTGTTAAAACAGTTTTATCGCGCAGCAATATGGTAGCTTCTACAGCAAGTTCCGCTTAATTGTTGGCATTCTAATGATTAGTTTCTATAGCACTAACAGGTTCTGACAGATTAACGCGCTAAAGACGGTTTTGGTTTTGCCGTTGAGCTTTACTGCCATGGATTTGTCAAATTCCTGAACAGTGAGAATCTCAATTTGTGAACCCAATTGCAAGTCAACTGAATTCAAGTAAGTGAGAAATGAAGCGTCATTGTTTAAGACACCGCTGAGCTGGTATTTTTTACCAGACTGGCAAAGACTTAAGGGGTTTGCCTTGAGTTGGGGGAGTCTTCCTTGACTATCTGGAATGGGTTCTCCGTGTGGGTCAAATTTGGGATAGCCCAACATCTCATCTACCCGGTTAAAAAATAAGTCACTTTGTAAGTGTTCTATTTGTTCAGCAATATCGTGTACTTCTTCCCAGCCCAAACCCATCACGTCTTTTAAAAACAATTCTGTTAATCGGTGTTTTCTTAAAATCAGCAAAGCTTGCTTTCTGCCTTTCTCCGTTAATTCAATGGATTTGTACTTCTCGTACTTGATCAATTTCTTCTCCGATAGGTTTTTGATCATGCTATTGACCGTAGGCATTTTAATGTCTAGCAGGGCAGCAATTCTTTTTACAGAAATACTTTCTCCGTTTTGAGATAGCCTGTGTAAGGCTTTCAGGTAATTTTCCTCGGTTAAGGTCATGTTACAAATCTAAACTAATTGATTCTCAATGAAAAAATAAAAAAAGTTAGACTAATCTAACATTAATATTATGTTTGTAGAACAATATTGTATGAAGTGCCGTTTTTACATATGGTTAGTACTTGTTTTTTTGCTTTCTCATGCAATGCCTACCTATGCCCAACAAACAAACCAGTCCCTAGATACCAGTATTAGAAAACCTCTAGCCAGTAGCGTTGAAAAATTATTAGAGGGAGAATCAGAAGAAGTAGTGGTTACGGGACTCTCTAGGGCAGGTTTTCAAAAAGAGAATCCCATTGCTATTCAAGCCATCTCTTCCAAAACCATTGATAAAACCATTGCCTCCAATATCATGGACCAACTGAGCCTGCAAAGTCCAGGATTATCAGTATTGAAAACCGGCCCTAATATTTCAAAACCCTTTATTCGCGGTTTGGGTTATCATAGGGTATTAACCCTTTACGATGGCATTAGACAAGAGGGTCAACAATGGGGAGATGAGCACGGGTTGGAAGTAGATGGATTTCAAATTCATCGTGCAGAAATTATTAAGGGCCCCGCCAGTTTACTTTTTGGTTCTGATGCCATTGCTGGTGTGGTGAGTTTGATTCCTTATTTACCCAAGCTTGACCAAGGACAGTTAGAGGGAAGAGTTCTAACGGAATACCAGTCTAATAATGGTTTGTGGGCAAGTGCTGTTAGATTGGGGCAACGAAAGGAACATTGGTTATGGCAGGCATCGGCTTCCAAAAGAATTGCCGGTAATTACAGTAATGCCATAGACGGGAAAGTCTATTTAACTGGATTTCAAGAAAGCAATCTAGGACTGCAAACGGGCTATTATTCTAAGAAAGGGTCTAGTCTTCTAAGCGCTACTTTCTATGATAATTTGCAAGCCATTCCAGATGGTAGTAGGGACTCGGCCAGTAGACAATTTACCAAGCAAATACTGGATGGGCAGTTTGACGATGTTAAAAATAGACCCTTGGTGTCAGAAAGCGAATTAAATGGCTACGCACTATCTGGGTTGGTTCAAAGCATCAAGCATTATAGAGTCTATAGCAAGCACCAATATCAATTTGGAAAAATAGATCTAGATGCATTGGTTGGTTTCCAACAAAATAACCGCAAAGAATTTACTCATCCTGGATGGCCAGAACAAGCAGGATTATCCTTGCAATTAAATACCCTGAACTATGGGTTTAATCTAAATATGCCTTTGTCAGCAATTGCAGAAATGTCAATAGGAGCCAATGGCATGTACCAGCAAAACAAACATTTAAATGCCACTGATTTTCCCATTCCCAATTTTCAATTATGGGATATTGGTGTTTATGTACATGGTAAATGGAATTGGAAAAAATGGCATATTGCAGGCGGGCTTAGATGGGATCAAAGACAATTAAGATCGGCAGATTTTTATACAGGTCCTAATTCACAAAATGGATTTGAACAACAATACCATTTTCCGGATACAGCTGGGTCTGTATTGCAATTTCCAGCATTTGAAAAAAGATTTAATGGATATTCATTAGGACTTGGTGTAGCTTATAATATTAATACTACTTGGAGCCTGAAAGCCAATCTGTCAAGGGGTTATAGGGCACCCAGTATTACTGAATTAGCCTCTAATGGGTTAGATCCAGGAGCACATATCATCTACTTGGGTAACAGGGGGTTTGAACCAGAAACCAGTTGGCAACAAGACCTAGGAATTAGCTTAACAACAGCTCAATTGCAATGGAGTCTTTCTTTGTTTCACAATGGCCTAAATCATTTTATTTACCTAACACAACTACTTGATGCAAGTGGGCTTCCTCAAATAGATGCCCAAGGAAATAAGACATTTCAATATCAACAAGCTACTGCAAGATTGATTGGGTTTGAATCAGAAATTAAATGGCATCCAATTTTTTTACCACAATGGAATATGACTAGCTCAATTGCCTATGTGCAAGGCCAAAACCTGCAAGAAGGGTTTAAAGGAAAAGGGAATCAAGGAGAATGGTTGCCATTGATTCCACCCATTACATGGCAAGGGGCAATTGAGAAAAATTGGTTTACAAATATTTCATGGATGCCCAATCTGCATGTAACAGCTTCATGGGAATCTGCCGCAGCCCAAAACCGTTATTTAGCGCTCTATTCAACCGAGACAAGAACAGCCGCCTACACCCTATTTCATCTTGGATGGGGAACTAGTTTGACTTTAGGAGGCAAAAAGCAATTGTCAATTCAGTGCCAGATTAATAATCTTTTTGACCTTGCCTATCAGAATCATTTAAGCCGTTTAAAATACTTGGAATACTATCAGTCCGCAGCAAACGGAAGTTCAGGTATTTTCAATATGGGAAGGAATGCTAGCATTAAATGCATTTTCAGTTTTTAAGTTCATGTAAATAACCATAAATATTTTTTTAGCAATCAGTAGCATTGGTTAATTTGTATGCCTAATTCAACAGTGTTATGGCAGATCAATCACAGTTTCTGGATGCAGTAAAAGCAGGGTATCAATTCAAAGGTGAGCACGCTAAAATTGGTGCTGGTATGTTTAATGGTGAAGTTGTGGCTGGCGCCGATGTTTTCATTCCATTAAAAACCCTGAATAGACATGGATTGATTGCTGGAGCAACAGGTACTGGAAAGACCAAGACCTTGCAAGTGATTTCAGAAATTCTGAGTAATAATAGTGTGTCCGTTTTGCTCATGGATATCAAAGGAGACTTAAGTGGTATTGCTGCTCCTGGGATACTCAATGATAGACTAGCAGAAAGGTGTCAAAAGATCAATATCAGTTACCAACCTGCTGCTTATCCAACAGAATTAATGACACTCAATGAAGGAAAAGGTGTTCGATTGCGTGCAACTGTTACCGAATTTGGTCCAGTACTCTTGAGTAAGATTTTGGGATTGAATGATACCCAAGGTGGGGTGGTAGCTATGATTTTTAAATATTGCGATGATCAGCAAATGCCCTTGTTAGATCTTCAAGATTTTATCAAAGTCTTGCAATTTGTAGGTAATGAGGGCAAGGCGGAATTGGAAAAATCTTATGGCAAAATTTCTACCACATCTACTGGTACCGTATTACGTAAAGTCATTGAATTACAACAACAGGGTGCCGATGTATTTTTTGGCGAAAGAAGTTTTGAAGTAGAAGACCTCATGCGTATCAGTGATGATGGTAGGGGAATGGTTAATATTTTACGGGTAACCGATATGCAAGACAGACCCAAACTATTTTCAACTTTTATGTTACAACTCTTGGCAGAATTATATGCTAGTTGCCCAGAAGAAGGAGACCTGGACAAACCCAAATTGGTATTATTTATTGACGAAGCTCACCTGATTTTTCAAGAAGCATCTGATGCCTTATTGCAGCAATTAGAAACTGTGATTAAACTCATTAGATCAAAAGGAATTGGCATATTTTTCTGTACGCAAAACCCGCAAGATATTCCTGCAGCCATCTTGGGCCAGTTGGGTTTAAAAGTACAGCACGCGCTCAGGGCTTTTACAGCAGCTGATAGAAAGACAATTAAACAAGCCGCAGAGAATTTCCCTGAATCGGATTTTTATAAAACAGATGAACTCTTAACTCAAATGGGTATTGGAGAAGCGTTTGTAACCCTATTGAATGAAAAAGGAATTCCTACCCCATTGGTACATACCATGCTTTGTTCTCCAACTAGTAGAATGGATGTGTTAACGGATGCAGAAATAGATGCATTGGTAGCCAAGAGTAAATTGGTTCCCAAATACAAAGAGGCGGTGAATTCAGAAAGTGCCTATGAAATTTTGGAAGCCAAATTAGCCGAAGCCGCTGAAAAGCAAGCAGAAGTTGAAGCAGAGAAACCCAAAAAAGGCGCAGCAAAAGAAGAAAGCTTTTTTGATAATCCAGTGGTTAAGTCTGTAGGTAGAACAGCAGCCGTAATGATCACAAGGTCTTTATTAGGAGCATTGGGTTTAGGAGGAAGAACTAGTAAAAGAAAATATTAGCGTTTTTTGACCATCCCTTCTTCGTCAATACTAATTAGCCCTTCTGCCATCATGAATTGCAGTACTTCCCAGACATGGGCTTCCTGATGGCTGTCTAGGTCTTGCAATAATTGTTTTACAGGAAAAGGACTAGCCCATAAGGATTTAATCAAGTCAGCAATTTTATTAAACTGATCCTTGTCTAACTTGTTTTTTTTCTTGTTCAGGCAATTATCACAGATGCCGCATGCTTGGTCTGTGGCTTCTCCAAAATATTGGGTAATGCTATTGCTCCTACAACCCTGATCCATTTGAATAAAATCTAGAAAAGCAGCTAGCCTTTTTCTGTACTGTTCTTTTCTAGCCAAATAGTGGTCTTGGTCAATCAATAGGTAATCTGCTGAAGCCCGGTTTAACAGAAAATGAATTTGTGGGTTCTCTTTTTTGGGAAGATATTCAATCATCCCAAATGCCTTTAATTGCAAGAGTTGTTCCTGAATCAAGGCAACTGGTTGTCTTAAATAAATGGAAAGCTTGTTTTCATTGATGCTAGTTTGGAAACTAAAAATCCCCTCATAAGTTCTGAGTAGTGTTTTGATTAGTTCTACTAGTGGAGGATGTAGCGTTTCAAATTCTCTGAGTTCCTGATTGCTAGTAGTAAACTGCACTTGGGTAGGCAGAAAAATCTTTTCTGAAAAACTACAATGACCTTCCTGTTCTAGTATTTTTAAAACAGCAGTGACCAAATGACTGTCTAATTGAAAATTGGTACAAAAATTAGTCAGATCAAAATCAAAATATTGCCCTTCTCCTAAGCCAACGGGCAATTGTAAATAATTGGCCAATTCTTGGTATACTTTTCTAATACTACTAATTGGCGGATAACGTTTGTCTGGCATGGAAGCTAAGCCAAGTAGGTCTTCGCTTTGGTACAATAAAATGGCAAAGGATCTTTGACCATCTCTTCCCGCTCTACCTGCTTCTTGGTAATAATTTTCTAAGCATTCAGGCGCGTCATAATGCACCACAGTTCTCACATCAGGTTTGTCAATACCCAAACCAAATGCATTGGTGCAAGCCATGATTCGGGTTCTATTATTGATCCAATCGTCTTGCTTTTTACTGCGTTCTTCAGCATCTAATCCTGCATGATAAAAGTCTGCTTCAATTCCCTGTAATCCTAATAAATAAGCTATGTTCTTTGTTTGCTTTCTGCTATTACAATATACAATTCCAGAGCCAGCAACCTTTTGCAAGATCTCTACCAACTTAGCAATTTTACTATCAACTTTAAAGACACTGTAGGAGAGATTGGGTTTGTTAAATGACTGATGAAATACAGCAGCTTCAGACATTTCTAATTTGGCCAAAATATCTTTTTGTACCAAGGGCGTAGCCGATGCTGTAAGTGCAATCAATGGTACTCCAGGTAGGGATGCTCTTATGGCAGCAATGCGTAAATAAGTAGGTCTAAAATCATAGCCCCATTGAGATACACAGTGTGCTTCATCAATAGCCAATAAACTCACTTGCATCAGGGCTAAATAGTCTTTGAAAATTTTGGTTTCTAGACGTTCCGGTGAGAGGTATAAAAATTTATAATCGCCTTCAACGGCGTCTTGTAAAACCAATTTTACTTCATGAAAATTCATACCACTATGAATGGCAGCAGCTGGAATGCCTTTATTGGTCAGGTTTTCAGCCTGATCTTTCATGAGTGCAATCAGAGGACTCACCACAATGCAAACCCCTTCTAATAATAATGCAGGTACCTGAAAGCAGATGGATTTGCCCCCGCCAGTAGGTAATAAAGCCAGTACGTCTTTTTTGGCCAGAACAGTTTGAATAATGGATTCCTGGGTTGGTCTGAATTGGGTATGCCCCCAATACTGTTGCAGTATTTCCAAGGGTGTTGCCTGCATCTAAACTACTTTTTTATAGTTCAGACGGATACTGTTAATAGCCAATACCACATCACTCAAACCCATGACTAGGGCTCCAAATCCCGGACTCAAATATCCAAATGCAGCCACGGGTATGGCAACTATATTGTAGATAAATGCCCAGAACAAATTTTCTTGGATGGTGGTATAAGTATGTTTACCCAAGCCTAGTGCTAGGGGTAGATTTTTTAATCCATGGTTCATTAAAACTACCTGTGCACTTTGCATGGCAATATGTGAAGCATCGCTTAGCGAAATACCTACCGTGGCTTTTGCAAGCGCCGGCGCATCATTGATTCCATCACCTACCATGGCAGTGGGTTCGTGTTGGTTAAAATTGGCAATAGCGGCTAGTTTTTGTTCAGGACTTTGTTCTGCCAGCCATTCATCAATATGTAAGGTATTAGCTACTTGCTCGCATTTAGCCTTACCATCTCCGCTGAGTAAAATGGTTCTGATACCAGCAGCACGTAATTGTTCAATTACTTCAGCAGCTTCTGGTCTAATTTCATCTACTACGTCTATCCAACCCAAGAGTTCTCCGTTCTTAGTAATGTAAACGTTGTGGCTATGGTCATGATAAGTGTCAGCAATTCCTTTAAATGAAACTGCTTGATATTCATTGCCCAATTTGTCAATGGCGCGCATACCCAGGCCCCTAATTTCTTCCACCTTGGCCCAACGAAGATCGTCTTTGACCTTCCATGCCTTGCTGATACTTTTGGCTATAGGATGATTAGAATATTTTTCAAGTGAAAAAGCAATTCTTTTAAATTGGGTTTCATCATTGTCTGCAATATTTTCAAAAGTATGAAAAGATGCTACGCTAAATTGACCCGTTGTTAGGGTGCCTGTTTTATCAAAGACTACTTGTTTAATTTGTTTGAAGACCTCTAAACTCTTGGCGTTTTTAAACAAGACCCCATTGCGTGCAGCTCTTCCCAAACCCACGGCAATAGCGGCTGGTGTGGCAAGCCCCATGGCACATGGACATGAGATAACTAATACGGCAATCCCTCTCAAAAGACTTTCTGAAAATGGTAAATGACCAATAAAATAATTGCCAATAATGGTTAACACAGCTAGGCTAATCACGGTTGGTACAAATACAGCACTGATTCTATCTGCCAGTTGTTGTATGGGCGGCTTTTCGGTTTGAGCTGCTTTGACCATTTTTAGAATATTGGCCAGTACCGTGTTTTCTCCTACTGCCGTGATATAAGCTTTTAGTGTTCCAGAAGATACTACTGAACCGCCTATGAGCATGTCATGCATTTTCTTTTCTACGGGGGTACTCTCACCAGTAATGATGGACTCATCTACAGAAGCATCTCCCCACAAGACTTTGCAGTCCATGGGCACTGCTTCACCATTGCCTATTAATACTAGGTCTCCAACTTTTAAGGTGCCAGTTTCAACCGGAAAAATATGTTCTTGGTGTTGGTCATCATAAGCAATCATATTGGCCATTTGCTTTTTAGAGACCACCAATTTTTTTAATGCGGTTTGGGTAGTTTCTACCGATTTGTCTTCCATCCAATTACCAAGAAAAACCAAGGTGAGAATGGTAGCAGCAGTTTCGTAAAACATAAAATGTTCTGCGTCACCAATTATAGTTCCGTATAAACTATAACCAAATGCCGCAATAGCGCCAATGGCTATTAATACATTCATGTTGGGAATGCCTTTGAGCAAACTATGCCAAGCGCTTCTTCCAAAAAAATCCATACCCACTATGAACACTGGAATGGTCAAACCTAGTTGCACATAAGGATTCATCAAAAAATGAATATGCACTCCTGGAATCATGTGCAATAACAAAGGCGCCGTGAAAATGATACAGAATAAAAATCTTTGAAAATGGTTTTGAAATAATTTCTTAGGTTTTTTTTCGTCCGTTTCTTCTCCGGTAATTACATGATATCCCAAACCTTCAATGCCTTTTGCTAGTTCTTTTTTATCAGTACCATCCGCCAGGTCAAAACTCAAATCTCCACCCATAAAATTGATCTGAACAGCTTGCATACCCTTTCCCGTTAGATATTTGTTTACGGTGAGTGCGCAATTGGTACAACTCATTCCCTCTACTTTCCAATTCACTTTTTCCATAACTGTCTTTTTTAGGCTTAGGCCAATGTAAAGGTACTGCAACTGGAAGGGGTCTGCTTTCGAAAACGGATGAATATTTTTACATCATGGTGTCAAATTCTTTGTATTTATCTTTGAATCATGGATGCAATTTTTGAATTGGAACAAATTGGAGCGGTAGCCAAAGCTGCATGGAAGGAGGGCAAAAAACACAAGGTTTGGATCTTTCGTGCCCCAATGGGTACAGGAAAAACCAGTTTTATCCATGCTTTGTGTCAAGTATTGGGTGTGGAAGACGCTGTGAGCAGTCCTAGTTATGGCATTATCAATGAATACTTAAGTTCAGAAGCAGGAACTATTTATCATATGGATTGGTATAGGCTCAAAAGCGAGGAAGAAGCCATACAGGCCGGTGTAGAAGACGCTCTTGACTCAGGCAATCTCTGTTTGGTAGAGTGGCCTGAAAAAGCAGAAGGGCTATTGCCAGAGCAATGTTTTGAATTGCATATGGAAGTCTTAGACCAGAAAATGCGACGTCTATACACTGAAAACGAGTAATTTTAAGTAGACCAACTAACCAGATCATACAACCACCTGACTTATGGCCACTTCAAAACCTTCCATCAGTGCCTCTTTTTTATATGAAACCATGGAAGAAACCCTGGATGTAAAAGCACCAGGTGAAAAATTGTTTATTGGGATCCCCAAAGAAATAGCGTTTCAAGAAAATCGGATTGCCCTAACACCAGATGCTGTTGGGGTGTTGGTTGCCAATGGCAACCATGTAACAGTAGAACATAAAGCAGGTGAGGGAAGTAATTATACAGACAAGGATTATGCTGAAGCAGGGGCTAGAATAGTATATGATAAGGCAGAAGTATACCAAGCTCCTTTATTGGTCAAAAGTGCCCCACCGGTAGAGGAAGACCT
Organism: Chitinophaga pinensis; assembly: GCA_943372255.1. Taxonomy (GTDB): domain Bacteria; phylum Bacteroidota; class Bacteroidia; order Chitinophagales; family Chitinophagaceae; genus Sediminibacterium; species Sediminibacterium pinensis_M. Next base: position 6,854 of record CALRXZ020000015.1, on the reverse strand, counting down.
TCCCTTTCTGCAAATGAATCAAACCATTATTTCTCCCATACATTTATCGGCACTTAAGAAGCATCATATTGAACACATGATGTCTAAACGGATTACTGCCCTCAGATTTGAAAACTTCAAAGACGATAGTGGTGCTTATCCCATTGTTCGCAGCATGAGTGAGATTGCAGGAAGTGCGGTCATGCTGATAGCTGGTCAATACCTAAGTAGTTTTAATAAAGGGAAAGGCGTTTTATTAGGTGGGATTAGCGGGATTCCTCCAACCAAGGTAGTGATAGTAGGAGCGGGAATTGTTGGAGAGTTTGCTACTAGAAATGCACTTGCATTAGGTGCTTCTGTAAAAGTCTTTGACAACAATGTTACTAGACTCAAACAATTACAAAATAACTTGGGTCAAAGAATTTGGACATCAGTTTTGGAACCTAGGATTTTGTCCAAGCAGTTAAAAACCTGTGAAGTTGCCGTAGGTGCACTGAGTAATGAATATGGTAGAGCACCTGTGGTAGTTAGTGAAGAAATGGTAGCTGCTATGCGGCCTGGAAGTATTATCATAGACGTGGCAATAGACAGAGGTGGATGTTTTGAAACCAGTGAGCTCACTAGCCATGAACATCCGACATTCTTAAAACACGAAGTGATCCATTACTGCGTACCCAATATTCCCAGTGGGTTTGCGCGTACGGCTAGTCAAGCCATTAGCAATGTTTTAATGCCCTTGATTTTAGAGGTTAGTGATGAGGGTGGATTGGAAGAAATGGTTTGGCATAACTTCAACCTGAGAGAGGGCATCTATTTATTCAAAGGTTCTCTAACAGATATCTATATCAGTCAAAAATTCAACCTGAAATTTACAGACCTCAATTTACTCATTGCCTCAAGGCGATAGTAGTTTATCTGATTCCCAAACTAGAAAATAGTTGTTGGTATTCAGGGTTATTAGGATTTACTTGTTTTAAGAACATGACATGGGCTCTGGCTTTATCAGGTCTATTATTTTGTAGGTATACATAAGCCAATGCATAATGCAAAGACTCTTCTTGAGGAAAGGATTTTAATCCCTGTTCCAAAACCTGTGCTGCTTTTTCTGCCTTACCCATTTGCTGTAACAGCAAACCATAATTATAATACAATCTACTGTTCTGGCTATTTAATTGAATGGCTTTTTCAAATGCCATGGCCGCGTTGGGATTGTCTTTTAGTTCATTGTATAAAAGGCCAAGATTATACCAAGCTCTATCATTTGTAGGGTCTATTTTAGCGGCCAATTGCAATACTTGAATGGCGTCTTGGTTCTTGCCCTGCAAATTATAAGTAACTGCCAGATTAAGTCTTGCCAAGTTGGCCAAACTGTCTTTTTTCAATGCTCTTAGGTAGAATTTTTCAGCATTGGCGTATTCGCCATTTCTCTGATAATGATCAGCAATTCCAATATTACCGTGTGCAAAATCGGCTTGGTGTAATAAGTTTTTTTCCAGTTCTGCTTTTGCTGATAAGTAAGCTGATTGATATTCTTCAGGTACTTGAATATTCTTTCCCATGCTACTGATCAAATCTGCTGCAGCAATTCTAACAGCCCTAACCTTGTCTTTGAGCATGGCAGCAATGGCACCCAGATTCATATTGTTTTTAGGATAAGCTTGCAAGCTTCTTAATGCCTCATATCTAATCTGTGCATCAGGAGATGATAAGGATTCCATTAAGGCAGACATGCCATTAGGGAATGGGGTTGCCCCAAGATAATTAAGGGCAGTAGCTTTGATAATATTAGGTGTTGTGCTGTCTTGTAGTAAACGCAACAAATGGGGCTCGCTTTTATTGTTTAAACGGCTACCAGGAATCAAGTCTTCCACATAACTATATTTTCTTTTGGGCCCATACCATTTAGTTACAGCATCTGCAGCCCATTTGGCAGGTTTGTCTTGATGACAATTGTTACAAGCATTGGGAGTTGCATACGTTACACTCATATCTGGTCTTGGTACCCTAAAACTATGGTCATGTCTTAGGTCATTACCCATATAATTTTTGCCTGGTGCATGACAGTTAACACAGGCAGCCCCTGCCGTATTAATGGTATGAAAATGGTGGGAAGGTTCATCAAAGGTTTTGGCGTGACATTGCAAACAAGTAAGGTTGCCTGGTAAAACTAGTTTGCCTGAATGCGGATTATGGCAATTGCTACACTGAACGCCTCTGGCAAACATTTTACTTTGCAAGAATGAAGCATAGTTATAGTCTTCTTCATTCACCTGTCCGTCTGCATGAAAGCGCTCTGTATTTGGAACTGCGGGAATATGGTTGTCTAATAATTCAGCACTTGCAATTTTATCAGCTGCTACGTTACTTTGAACCGCATGGCAGGGAGCACAGGCATTGATCTGGTCTAATTGTTTGGTATTTTTTGCCAATAACAATAGAGAATTAGGTTGTTTATTGCCAGATTGATAGTCTTTACCATTGATATACTTTACGTGTTGTTCTCCTGGTCCATGACAGGCTTCACAACTAACAGTGAGCAAGTCATAGCTGGTTTGGTAACTATCTTTTTCTAAGTCATAATTCTTTTTCAAATTGGTGCTATGGCATTCCGCACACATGGTATTCCAATTTTGTGCATTCCCAGTCCAGTGTAACCAATCCCGATGATGTATTTGCTGACCCTTATATTGTTGAAACCATTTTTTGTCTTTACTATCCCAAGATTGTCTTGTTACTTGCATTTTGCCATCAGGGAATTCAATCAAGTATTGTTGTAAGGGATAATGACCAAATGCATATTTAACGGTGTAGTCATGATTTAAGCCATCTTCTCCTTGGGTATTAACTATGTATTTACCCTCTTTTTTAAAAAAACGGGAAGAAACACCATCAGCTTGAAGGGAAGCGTTATTAAAATTTCCTAAAACAGCAGAATCTGTTGGCTCCTGCATAGCTTTAAAATGGTCCGACATTTTCCAGTCTTCAAATTGCTTTGGGTGACAACTTTGGCATTTTTCAGCCCCAATATAGGCATTTGGTAAAGCGGCCAATGCAGCAGCATCTTTGTCTGAGGGTTTACAATATTGCATGGTTCCTGCAAAAACAAGAACAAATAAAATGATGCCAGAAATAGTGGTTACTTGCCTATTCAATGCGTTGATTTTGTAGTGGGCGATTATTGGGTTAAAAATAGCTTATAAATTTGAAAATCTATATTCAAGGCATTATATGACAGATATCAGAAAAGTTTCCAGGATATCGAAATATTTTGCAGCGCATTCAAAATAACACATATGAAACAATTACTGACAGTATTATTGTACATTCTACTGATAGCTACACCAGGATTAGCCCAGGAAAAAAAACTAGAACATGGTTCCGAAGATGGAAAACTAAGTCATCACCAATTGAGTTTTATGCTCAGTCATTCCTATATTTCTGAAGGTTATTTTTTTGGTTCTAAAAAATGGATAGCAGCGCCTTCTCTTGGTTTTGACTATAATTATTGGTTTAAAAAACAATTGGCAATAGGTATCCATACCGATTTAATCAAAGAAAACTTTGCATTAGAAGAAGTTGCTGGTGATAAAATTATTGAGCGATCTACACCCTTTGCCATAGTTCCCGCTTTAACCTATAAGCCAGGTGAGCATGGAGCATTGGTCATAGGAATGGGAGGCGAATTTGCCAAAGAAGGAACTATTGCTCTTACCAGGGTAGGGTATGAATATGGGTGGGAATTGCCCAAAAAATATGAATTGGCTTTTTGTCTAACCTATGACCTAAAATGGAATGCCTATAATACTTGGACTTTTGGGATGGTGGTTTCCAAACTTTTTAAATAATCTTTTAACCTTTTAGTGGCCATTTTTTCTATCTTGACGGCATAAATTGCCATCATGAGAAAAAAGTTTTTGTCCATTATTCTTTCTGTTTTGCCATTTGCATGTTTGCTAGCACAAAATAAAGCGCCCATATTTAGCAAAGAGCATTTGGCAGAACAAGCTGTAAATGAAAAAGCAGCAGATTTTAAATTAAAGGATTTATCAGGTAAAACAGTTAGCCTTTCTGCGCTAAAAGGTAAAGTAGTGGTCTTGGATTTTTGGGCCACTTGGTGCGGTCCTTGTAAAGCATCTTTTCCTGCAATGAAAGCAGCTGTTGAAAAATTCAAAGACAGTGCTCATGTGGTTTTTCTTTTTATAGATACCTGGGAAACCCAAGAAACAGAAAAAGCAAGAAGAAAAGAAGTCACTGATTTTATAGCAGAAAATGCATATCCTTTTCAGATTCTAATGGATGAAAGGGTTAGAGGAAATCCATACGAATACTTGGTTGGCATGAAATACAAGGCTGAGTTGATTCCTGCCAAAGTAGTGATTGGAAAAGACGGTAATATCAAGTTTAGAACCAAGGGATATAATGGTAGCAAAGAATATTTGGTAGATGAGTTGTCGGCCATGATAGCGTACGCGAATAAATAAATAAGTGAAGAGTGAAGAGTGAAGAGTGAAGAGTGAAGAGTGAAGAGTGAAGAGTGAATTGAGGCAAATATAAGTGGAAGTAAATGATACAATTGTAAAATAAAAGAACCCTGATTTTTGATCAGGGTTCTTTGCTTAATATTAGGTCAATCAATTTCTTAAAGTGGATCTAGTACAATATTGCGCCAGCGAACTTTAATACCGCCACCGTCATGTATTTGAAGGGCAATAAAACCCTCGCCTTTTCCAATTTTCTCGTCTTTTAAATGAATCATTTCATGACCATTTAGCCAAGTAGTTACATCATCTCCCTGAACTTGTATGCGCATGGTATTCCAATCACCCATTTTTAGCCATTGTTCGTCTTCTGGTTTGGGTTGGATGAGCCAGCCCCTTCCATAAGATTCATAAATGCCTCCACTATGTGATTTTGGAGGAGCTACTTCTACCTGCCAACCGCTGATTTTTACGCCTTCAATAGAAGACCTAAAAAACACACCGCTGTTGCCATTGGCTTCTTGTTTGAATTCCAAGGTCAGGTTAAAGTTTTTGTATTTACCATTGGTAGACAAATAACCATACTGTTTGTCTGGTCCACTTTCGCAAATCATTTCACCGTCTTGCACATACCATTTCTCTGTACCATGTATGGTCCAATTTGAAATGTCTTTGCCATTGAACAGTTTTACTTTCTGTGCTTGAACAACTTGTAAGACCAATACAAGTGTAAACAGGAGGCTTATTTTTTTCATGAGCATTATCTTTAAAAGTATTTGGTAACACCGGGTACGGCAATAGGGTAGTATCCATCGGCTCCAGGAACTATGGGTGGTGTAGCATCCCATGCATATGTTTTGGGATGAATATCAATGCCTGAATTGATGGCTTTGTCCCAATCAATTACTTGACCACTATAGGTAGCCATTCTTCCAAGAATAGATGTCATTGTGCTATAAGCTCCATTGTCAGCATCGGCAAATTTGTATTCACCTTTGGCAATGGCTGCAAACAGTTCATCATGCTCTGTTTGATAAGGATTGTTTTCTGTTTTTTTGTTGAATTGATATACTGTATTTCCCTTTGCGTCTAAGATTCTAGCAGCTCCAGCCATGATCTTACCCTTTGTACCTATTAATAGTTCATCCACTTTTGAAGAGGTTCCAGGAATATGTCTACACTGACTATTTAGGATAGATCCATCTGCATAATGGAATTCTACAAAGTGGTGGTCAAAGATTTCACCATGTTCTTTGCCTTTTCTAACCTGTCTGCCACCCATGCCTTGTGCCTTTACGGGATAGCCGCCTTTGAACCAGTTGATCACATCAATATTATGGATATGTTGTTCGTTAATATGGTCACCACAAAGCCAGTTAAAATAATACCAGTTACGCATTTGGTATTCCATTTCTGTTTGGCCCGCTTTTCTGGGTCTTACCCATACTCCGTCATTGTTCCACCAGGCTTGCGCCGATGTGATATCACCAATCATGTCTTTGCGACTATACAATTCCCTATAAGAATTTTGATAGTGTCTTTGTAAACCCACTACCACATTCAATTTCTTTTGTTTGGCAATCAGTGCTGTGGCCAATACTTTTTGAATACCCGCTGGGTCAGTGGCTACAGGCTTTTCCATAAACACGTGCTTGTTCTGACGAATGGCTTCTTCAAAATGGATGGGTCTAAAACCTGGAGGTGTTGTAAGAATCACAACATCCGCCAAGGCGATGGCTTGTTTGTAACCATCAAATCCGCTGAACTTTCTTTCTTCTGGAACTTGTATGTTTTTATCTAAGCCCTTGCCCTCGCTACTGGCTTCATTCATTAAGTTTTTATAACAGTTATCTAGGTTATCTCTAAATGCATCGGCCATGGCCACCAATTGAACATTCTGTTTGCTTTGCAATGCTTGCATGGCAGCGCCTGTTCCACGCCCACCGCAACCCACTAAAGCAATTTTAATAGTATCACTGGCGCCAGAGAAAAAGTTGGCCCTAGTTAGCAAAGGACTTGCCATTAATCCACCAGCAACCAGCGAGGCAGATTTTACAAAATCCCTTCTGGAGGGATGGTTGGAAGCATCGTTCATGTTATGTGTTTTTATTTTCCTAGATAATTGATAAAAAACTGTTTTACTTCTGCAGCTGTTGGTTGAAGGGTGGGTTGTACCAAACGGAATCCTACATTTTTTCCTTCTGTTAACCACCATTTGCTCTTTGGAATTTGTGGATCACGCTTATTCCAAATAGGGTCAGAATGATATCGCGCAGCCACGCGTAAATCTTCTGATGATTCTTCATAGGAACCACCCTTTAATGCTTTGGGATATTTTGAAGCTTTTGCAGGCATTATTTTTTCAGGAGCATTATTTACAAAGTCTTTATAGCGTTC
>CALRXZ020000014.1:0-46042 GCA_943372255.1 Chitinophaga pinensis | reverse complement strand
AAATGAGAAATAAGAAATGAGAAATAAGAAATGAGAAATAAGAAATGAGAAATAAGAAATGAGAAATAAGAAATGAGAAATAAGAAATGAGAAATAAGAAATAATTAAGAACCCCAATCAGAATTGAAACGGCAACAACAAGAATAATCAATATTACATGTCTAGTATTAAATGTCAAAATTTGGATATGCCCCAATGGAAATTGGGTGGTTCTGGTTTATGTGATTTTGAATCCGAGATTCGAGTGTATCGTTTTTTTATACCTTCTTTTTTAAGTAAAATTCCAACTTGTTTTCAACTACTCAGTGATGCTGAAAAAGAACGTGCTAATAAATACATTCATCAAAAAGATAGTCAAAGATTTATTATAGCTAGGGGAATGCTGAAAATTTTGGCAGGTCATTTTTTGAGTTTACCACCAGCAATGGTTGATATTAGAATTGGCAATAATAAAAAACCTTTTATTAATTCCAATTTAAGCCTGCAACTCGATTACAATATTTCTCATTCAGGAAATTGGATTGTCATGGCATTTGGAATAGGTTCCATTGGAGTTGATATAGAGCATATTCATACTAGCTTTAATTTTGAACCATTATTACCAGCATGTTTTAGTAAGGAAGAACAAAACTATATTCTAACTAATTCCAATTCAAGAGAACTATTTTATAGATTATGGACCAGGAAAGAATCCTTTGTAAAAGCAAGTTCTAGAGGGTTAGATGATAGTTTGCCTCAACTAATCTGTTTAGATGGGGAATGGGAACTCTTGACTAAATTTAGTATGGGACAATCTTGGAAAGTTTTGAGTTTTTCTTTGGATTATGAGCATATTGCCAGTCTTTCTTTTGAAGATGGTAAAAAAAATATCCTGTTCATCGAACAGGATATTGCAATCTGACAAACATTCGAAGTCTATTTAATCTTGCACTGCGCTAAAGCAATTTCTTCCATCAAGTCATTATAGCCAACAACCAATCCTTGAATTTTAACTTTATCGCCTTGTTTTAGTAATTTCACTTTTTCAAGATCACTGCTGTCTATATTACAAGCAATATTGTTTAGTGTTACAGTTACACCTGAAACACTACTTACACTTCCTTCTAAAAGAACTGCCTGATTTATATAGGTAGTATTTGCAGTAGCTGCATTATCTTTAAATTCCTTAGAAAAATTATCTGCGGTCATTTCATATTTGGCTTTTTCAGTTGCAGCATCTCTGTGTTTAACAGAAGAGGTCATAGCCATACCAAAGTCAACAATCATTTGGGTTGCTTTTTCTTGGTTAAAGGCAAACCAAATACCAGCAACAACTACTACAACAGCAATTCCAATTAAGATTTTCTTTTTCATCTTTTTAATTTGTTTAGGTTATGAATTCTTCAATGTAGCAAAATGGATAATTCATTGTTGCAACTTTGATAATGTGGGCTAACTAGTCATATTGTATTTGACATAATTAATTATTGGCAAAGTTTTAAAAAGATATCAAAGGAAATCATGACATACAACATTCTAATTCATGATTTAAATCATAAATACAACTGTCTTCTGTCATACTAATGTCATTTGGGTCTGGATAATTTTACCATTAAATAGGAAGGGTAAATAACCATCAATTATTTCCTAATCCTAAATATCCTATTCCTCAAAAAAATTAAGTGTATGAAAAAAACGGTTCCCAACCCAAAAGGTCTCATCAGCCTGATTTGCCTGTTGTTGTTTTCCCTGCTATTAGTGCAGTGTAAAAAAGATGGCACCAATGCATCGGGTATTTCCCGCGCATTTGTGAATACACCAGATTCTACTTTATTTTCCCCATTTTATGATTCAACCGTTGTTCCTTATGCAGATACTAAGCCAGGCATAAATGATATTGTTGTAACCAAAAGTGTGAGAAGTATTATTAGAAACAACTGTGTGTCTGCGGGATGTCATGGTGGTGGTGGTGTAAAACCCTATCTAGATTCTTATGAGAGTGTGATGACAATGGTAACTCCTGGTAACCCTGAAGCAAGTGAGTTGTTTCAATTGGTAACTACCAGTGACTTGAATAAGGCAATGCCACCCGTAAATTATGGTGTTGACTTAACTGTTTCTGAGAAAAATATTATCTATAACTGGATTAAGAACGGAGCTAAACCTAACCCTGGAATTGAAGATTATAGACCAGCAGCCATTGCATTGATTGGTATTGGTTGCTCTTCTGGTAACTGTCATAATCAGGCAACTGCTAGTGGTGCTTGGGCTAGGAAAGGTTTACTAGGGGCATTATCTGCAACTGATAGTTCAACTTTTGTTTTTACAAATCTAACTTCTGGTTCTGTTACTACCTATAGTCAATTGAAAAATCCAAAATTGACTTCAGTATGGACAGCTTATAAAGACAGTGTTAAAAAATTCTATACAGATACTTTGGCAAATGCCAGTTTCAGACCATACAAAATTTTTGCTACCCCTGTTTCTGCATCTAGTACACGTGGTCCGCTGAATACATACGATGATATTCTTATGGATGTTATGTATCCTAAGTCAATTCGTTCAAATGGTTCTGTAGTGTTTACTGATGGTAGTGGAAACAAATTTTATGTAAAAGGAGATCCTTTAGCTGCAACTAGTTCTATGCTTTCAAGAGTAGATTCTACTATATTATTGGCTAGCCCAAGAACCAAAATATTTGCAACCAAACACCAAGGTGATATGGCTTACGCCGATGGTGGTTTAAAATCATCCGAAGTAGCCATTATTAAGGGTTGGTATTTTGGAGATCCTAATATTCCTGCAGTATGGAAATTCGGTACTGATGGTACAGGTATTTTCAAATACAGTATTTCAGGTAAAATCATCACTAAATAATCCTAACCAGAAAAAATCATTTTATGAAGAAATTATTCATCTATCTGGGAGTGATTGGCGCCATGCTGCTTTTCTTCTCATGTTATAATAACAAAAAAGACGTTACAAAGCCCACTGCTGATGCATTAGCTAGTATCTCTTTCCGTGACGATATTGTACCCATTATGACCTCCGGTGGTTGTGGTTGCCATAACAATGGTAAATCAAGTAATGCCATTCAATTCTCTTATAAGGATACCATCTGGTATGGTGCCATTCAAGCTAGGTCTACTGTTTTGAACAACATGGCACTTGGTAAGGATCACCCAGGTGAAGGTGGTATCTATTTTACCCCTGCTCAAGCTGAATTAGTAAAATTATGGGTTGCTCAAGGTGCTAAAGATAATTACGTACCACCACCAATTACTGGTCCAGTTACTTACACTACCAATATTGTACCTATTTATAAAACAGATTGCAAGGGTAGTTCTTGCCATGGTGGCCTAGGTCCTAATTTGGATTATGCTAAAATGATTGCTGTAAAAACTGATTTAAGCAAAATGATGGCAAGTAGTGGAGCAAGTGGTCACAAAGGTGGAGCTCTTGGCCTAAGCGCAACTACTACTTCTACTTTCTTGGCTTGGATTGCTCAAGGTATGCCTCAATAATTTAAACCCACTTTTAAATCTATAAAACCACAAAAATGAAAAAGATCACATTGTTAGTTACTTTATTATTCATTTTCCTTTCTAATGTAATTATTGCACAGACCTATAAAACCAGAGACGCCAGTATTTTCTTTAATCCTAATAAAGATCAGAGTCATAAGGATTATGCCTCTGTAAGTAAAGAAGGTACGGCTGTTTTAAAAGTTGAAACCAATGAAGTAGCTCTTTTAGTTCCTATGAAAACCTTCCACTTTAACAATGCTTTATTGGAAGAACATTTTAATGAGAATTATTTGCACACCAATAAATTTCCAAATGCAACATTTAAAGGAAAATTGATTGGATTCAACAAAGATCAACTTGCCAAAGACGGCGTTTATAATATGTCTTCTGAAGGTCAGGTTACTTTGCACGGTGTAACACAGAATTTTAAAGCTCCAGTTAAAATGGAAGTAAAAGGCAAAGTTGCCACATTTACCTGCAATTTTAAAATTAGGGCTGACCAGTATGCCATTGATATTCCTGCACTGGTTAAACCAAAGTTATCTGATGAAACACCAATTGATGCCATCATTGTTTTCCAACTAAACTAATCCAATCAGTAAACATACGATTATGAAAAAACTCATCATTTTTCTCATGCTGGTTTGCGGCTTCTTTGTAAGAGTAAACGCACAGGATGACCTTTTGGGCGACCTTGTAAAAGAGGATGCATCAAAAGTGAAACAGAATTTAACAACAGCTACTTTTAAATCTTCTAGAATCATCAACTTTACTAGTGTAGAAATGACTGGTAAGGGTAACCTTCAATTCATGATTAGCCATAGATTTGGTCAAATGTGGAAAGAAGGAAAAGGCTGGACAAATGTGGCTCAACTATTTGGTTTGAACTCTGGTTTTGCCAATACCTATATGTCTTTTGACTATTCTTTTACTGATTGGTTAAACTTAGGTTTTGCTACAACAGGTAATGCTCAATTTGAGTCTTGGGCCAAATTCAAGCTGTTGAAACAACAAACTGGTCAGAAAAACATTCCTGTATCAATTGCATTCTATTCCTTGATGCATGCTGATGCAAGTGAAGGCCCAAGTCCAGATGACCTAACTTGGAATAGATTTTCCTATCTAAATCAATTATTGATTGCTCGGAAATTTAGCGAAAGCTTCTCTTTGCAATTAATTCCATCCATGGTTCATTACAATTACGTGCCATATGGTATTAACAACACCAATAATATTTTCAATATTGCAATTGGTGGTAGGATGAAATTGACCAACAAAACCGCCATTACGTTTGAGTATTCTAGACAATTAAATGGATACAAAAATTTATTAGACGAGAGTGCTTCTGCCGTTAATTATGTGCCTGATGTAGTGTCTTTAGGATATGATTGGGATACAGGAGGTCACATTTTCCAATTCTTCCTATCTAGTGCATCTAGTGCTACCAATATTGGCCAATTATCTACTAATCAAAATGCTTTAAAAGCTGGTAATTTCTCTCTTGGTTTTAACTTGAATAGAAGTTATGGTATTAAAAAACTAGTACAAACTCATTAAAGATTGTGGGTTTATGAATGCAAAGCGCTTTGGGGCAACCCAGGGCGTTTTGTTTTTTGTAACTCCCATCTTTTACAGACATTTGCCCAATTCTACTTTATTAGATATAAGAAGATTGCCATGAGTTATAATTATTTGCCTTTAGACCGCAATTGGTTGCATTTTGACCAAGTAAAACACTTGTTAGATTTTAACCAACAAGTTTCTATCACTTTTGACGCGCATGAACGTATTGTTGCTTGTAGAGACTATTTAGATAGTAAAATGAAGGATGGTCAGGGGTTGTATTATGGCATTAATACAGGCTTTGGATTTTTACAAAACGTTCAGATTGATGCTTCCTCCATTGAACAATTGCAATACAATCTCTTGGTATCACATGCTTGTGGTTTGGGAGAAGAAGTGCCTGCAGATATTGTTAAGCTGATGTTGATGTTAAAAATTAAGTCTCTGAGTTATGGCCATAGTGGTGTTCAAATTGACACGGTGAAAAGGCTGATGGAGATGTATAACAACGATGTTTTGCCAGTCATTTATACACAGGGTTCTTTAGGGGCTTCAGGTGATTTAGCACCATTAAGCCATATGAGTCTTCCCTTATTGGGTTTGGGAGAAGTGATGCATGAGGGAAAAAAGTATCCTTCCTCTGAAATTCTTGCCAAATTTCAATGGAGCCCCATATCGCTTCAGAGCAAAGAAGGCCTTGCTTTAATCAATGGAACACAATTTATGAGTGCGTATGGCTTGTATTGCTTGAAAAAGGCTGAGCATTTAATTCAAATGGCCAATTTGGTTTGTGCGCTTTCTTTTGACGCATTTGACTGCATTTTAGAACCACTAAATCCTAGCATTCATCAAATAAGGGCACATAAAGGCCAAGTTGAAACCGCTAGGATCCTTAGGTCATATTTAGCAGATAGTACTATTGCTGTTCAGCCTGGCAAACAAGTACAAGATCCTTATTCTTTCCGTTGTATTCCCCAAGTGCATGGTGCCACACTTGATGCTTTTGAGCATGTGTTAAGTGTATTTATGCGTGAAGTAAATTCTGTAACTGATAACCCCAATATCTTCCCTGAAGAAGATCTGATTGTGAGTGGGGGAAATTTTCATGGTCAACCCTTGGCATTGGTTCTGGATTATTTGGCTATCGCGATGAGCGAATTAGGTAATATTTCTGAAAGGAGAACCTACCAGTTGATTAGTGGACAAAGAGGATTGCCACTGTTTTTGGTTAAAAATCCAGGTTTGAATTCAGGTTTTATGATTCCTCAGTATACGGCTGCTGGTATTGTGAGTGAGAATAAACAGCTTTGTACCCCGGCTTCTGTAGACAGCATTTCATCTTCTAATAACCAAGAAGATCATGTTAGTATGGGGGCTAATGCCGCTACAAAATGTTTAAGAGTGATCAATAACATAGAAAAATTACTCTCCATTGAATTAATGAGCGCCGCACAAGCACTAGATTTTAGAAGACCTTTGAAGAGTTCCCCAATCTTAGAAGAACTCATGACTTCTTACCGGAAAATCATCTCATTTAATGAAGTAGATAGGCTTTTGCATAATGATATGGTAGCAACTATCCATTTTTTAAGAGATTACCAAATAAAAACTATGGAATAAAATATTCAACAAAATTATAATTAAAACATTTTTTGTTTTAATTTTTCACCGTAAAAACCAAATCATGAAAAAAATACTATTCTTTATCCTTGCTACTTCTTTAAGTTTGGCAACATTTGCTCAATCAACCACACAATCCATTTCTGAAAAAGTAAAAGTGGTGTTTCCAGGTAAGCCTGAAGAAATGAAAGCACCCAATGGTGCATCTGTTTATACCTTTAAAAAAGATAGCTCCATGGCATATATGGGAATGTCTTTTGACCTTTCTGCCATGGGATTAACAGCAGATGTTATTTCCTCTTTGGGTGATGGATTATGGGAACAAATGAAAGGTGGAATGGTAGCACAAATGGGTGGAGCAACCCTTTCAAAAGATGAAGTAACTCAATTTAAGGGTAAAAGTTCTTTGTATATGGAAATTGACGGGACAAATTCATCTGCTCCGCAATTAAAAGGTAAAAAAGCATATGGTTATGTGTTTTTTATTGGATCTGTATTACACCAAGTTTTGTTTTATTCTGGTGATGCTAAATCCAAAAAAGAAGACGGAGCCGCTTTTTTTGATAGTGTAACAATTGTAGAATAGAATATTAAATAGGGCCAATAAGCCTTATTGAAACTATAAAGATGATTTGCCGGTTCAAAGTTTGAACCGGCATTTTTATTTCTAAAAACAGTGTTCTGGTATGAAATAGGGGCATAGCCATCTATTTTGTACATTTGCCGCCTAGAAAAGATCCATCCATGAGCGAAGAAAAAAGCCTGAATTTTATAGAAGAAATAGTAGAAGGGGATTTGGCTGCAGGTAAATACCAGTCAATTTTGACCCGTTTTCCTCCAGAACCCAATGGCTACTTACATATAGGACACGCAAAAAGCATCTGTTTGAACTTTGGCTTGGCCAAGAAATATGGTGGAAAAACCAATTTAAGATTTGATGATACCAATCCCAGTACAGAGGAAACAGAATACGTAGAAAGTATTAAAGAAGACGTAAAATGGTTGGGTTTTCAATGGGCGGATGAGTTATATGCCTCTAATTATTTTGAGCAATTGTACCAGTTTGCGGTTCAATTGATTGAAAAAGGTTTGGCTTATGTAGACGATAGTAATAGTGAAACCATTGCTCAAGAAAAAGGAACACCTACACAGGCTGGTATTGAAAATGGCTATAGAAGCAGAAGCATTGCTGAAAACCTTCAGTTGTTTTCGGATATGCGAGGCGGGAAATACAAAGATGGCGAGAAAGTTTTGCGCGCTAAAATTGATATGGCTAGTTCCAATATGCATATGCGTGACCCTATTATTTATAGGATCAAACACGCACATCACCATAGAACAGGTGACGCTTGGTGCATCTATCCCATGTATGATTTTGCACATGGTCAAAGTGATTCCATTGAAAATATTACGCATTCTATTTGTACCCTAGAGTTTATTCCTCATAGGCCCTTATATGATTGGTGTATTGAGCAATTGGGTATTTTCCCTTCTAAGCAATATGAATTTGCAAGGTTGAACATGACCTATACTGTCATGAGCAAACGTAAACTGCTACAATTGGTCAATGAGAAACACGTAGAAGGTTGGGATGATCCAAGAATGTCTACTATTTCTGCTATGAGAAGAAGGGGCTATCCTGCAGAAAGTATTCGTGAGTTCTGTGATAAAATTGGGGTTGCAAAAAGAGAAAACCTTATTGATGTAGGACTATTAGAATTCTGCGTTAGAGAAAGATTGAATAAAACGGCACTTAGACGCATGGTGGTATTTGATCCATTAAAAGTGGTTATTACCAATTATCCTGATACTGTTGAACTTTTGGAAACTGAAAATAATCCAGAGGATCCTAATGGGGGAACTAGGACTATGCCATTTAGCCGTGAAATTTATATTGAAAGGGACGACTTTATGGAAGTGGCACCTAAGAAATATTTCAGATTGGCTCCAGGACAAATGGTTAGACTTAAAAGCGCTTACATTATTAAGTGCGATGAGGTAATCAAGGATGCTGCTGCTAATATCACTGAATTACATTGTAGTTATATTCCCGAAAGCAAGAGCGGTTCTGACACTTCAGGTATTAATGTAAAAGGAACCCTTCACTGGGTAAGTGTGGCCCAAGCTTTACAAGCAGAGATTCGTTTGTACGATAGATTGTTTAAAGTGGAAGATGTGGCCAATGCAGAGGGCGATTTTAAAGACCATATTAACCCTGATTCTTTGCAAGTTCTTCCTATTGCTTATGCTGAGCCTGCATTACTTAGTGATCAACCAAATAGTACCTATCAATTTATTAGAAAAGGGTATTTTGTTTTAGACAGAGATAGTACCAATGAAAAATTGGTATTTAATAGAACAGTTACGCTTAAAGACGGTTGGGCCAAAGAAGCTAAAAAAGCTTAACAAATGGATTTATTCCAATCTTTTAACAAACACTGGAAAAAAGCATTTCCTAAATTTCAACAGGATAATAGCTTGCTTTTATTGGCTGTTAGTGGAGGATTAGACAGTGTGGTCATGACTCATTTGTTAGCAGAAATGGGATTCCCATGTTATGTCTTGCACGTGAATTTTCAACTCAGAGGAGCAGAAAGTGAAAGAGACGAAAACTTTGTAAGAGCATTAGCCAAAGCGGCTAATTTGGAAATCTTTGTAGAAAGATTTAATACTTTGGAATTTGCCAAGTTGAAGGGCATGGGCATTCAAGAAGCTGCTAGAACCCTTAGATATCAATGGTTTGAAGAAAAAAGAAAGGAATGCGAATTGCAATTTCCGGATAAAAATGTGCTAATTCTTACTGCCCACCATGCAAATGATAATGTGGAAACAGTTTTAATAAATTTTTTCAGAGGAACGGGTATACAAGGTCTTTGTGGCATAGACCATTTTCAAAAAAATCGTTTTTTACTTAGGCCATTACTACCATTTAAAAAAGAAGAACTTATTGGCTTTGCTAAAAATAACAAATTGGCATTTGTAGAAGATAGCTCTAATGTATCCAATAAATACACCCGTAACTTTCTAAGAAATCAGATCTTGCCTCAGTTAGAAGAAAACTTTCCACAGGTAAAAGACAATTTGCTGCATAATATTGACCGAATGAAGGAAGTTGCAGAAATTTATCAATTAGCAATTGAAGATAGGTTAGATGGTTTAATGGAATGGAAGGGACAGGAATGTCAGGTTCCCATTTTGAAACTTAAAAAAACTGCCCAATTAAATACGGTGATTTGGGAATTGATTAAGCCATTTGGTTTTACAGTGCAACAAATTCCAGAGTTAATCAAATTGATGGATGCTGCCAATGGAAGTTGTTTGACTTCTTCAACGCATCAGATTATTAGGAATAGAAAATGGTTATTGATAGCAAAGCTTCAAACGCAGGAAAATTCATTTGTAGTCATTGAGTCTTCAGATGTTACTATTGAATTTGCTGAAGGGCAGTTGTTTTGTACTACTATTACCGAGCCTTTTACACATGATGCCAATCCACTCAAAGTAATGGTAGATGCCAAGCAACTTAGTTTTCCAATGCTGTTACGTAAACCCAAATCTGGAGACTATTTCTATCCATTAGGCATGCAAAAAAAGAAAAAATTGAATCGTTTTTTTATTGATCAAAAATTATCCAAAACCCAAAAAGAAGCTATTTGGATTTTGGAGTCAAACCAGCGAATTATTTGGGTTTTAGGCATACGTATAGACAACAGATTCAGATGTGCGTCTTCAACTCAAGCTGCATTGCAAATAAGCTATATTCCTAAAGAAATTTAACGCAGATAATTCAATACTTGGTTGATAAATACTTGAACTGGTCTATAATCACTAAGAAATTGACAAGTGATAACTAAAAACACAATTCCAAAAATGGCTCCCCAAATATGTGCGGAATGGTTTATGTTTCCATGGCCCTTTTTAGCCATATAAGCAGATAGGATAAGGTATAGTGGACCAAAAATAAATCCAGGAATATGAAAGGGTAGGGGAAAAATACCCAAGCCCATAGTTGGATTCAAAAAGATCCCTACAAAAATAACAGCAGATACTGCACCAGAAGCTCCCAAACTTCTATAATGGTAGTTGTCTTTGTGTTGAAGATAGGTAGGCACCAAACAAACGGCCAAAGCCGCTATATAAAGAATAAGGTAAAGAACCTTACCTGCGCCTCCAAAAATGGCTTCAAACGCCCTTTCTACCATATCTCCAAAAAGGTAAAAAGAATACATGTTGAAAGCCAAATGCATAATGTCTGCGTGAATAAAACCACAGCTAACAAAGCGGTACCACTGGTTATTATTGGAAATAGCAGGAGGATAAAAGATTAAATCATTAATGACTTTTTCATTGGAAAAAGCTGTAAATGAAATAACACAAGTGAGGGCAACTATAGCTAGTGTAATAGTAATCATGCGGCAAATTACGTATTTTAAACATGATGGTATTTCTCGTTTTTGAGAATACTACAAGCCCTGTATACTTGTTCTGCTAGAATCAGTCTAACCAGCATATGAGGGAAAACCAGTTTAGAAAGGCTCCAAACAGAATTGGCTCTTTTGGTAATGGTTTCGTCTACCCCAAAAGCACCACCAATCAAGAATACCAGTCGTTTGCAGCTTTCATTGGCCCTTTGTTGTATCAATTGGGCCACTCCTGGAGAACTTAACATTTGACCTCTTTCATCCAATAAAACTAGGTAGTCATCGCTTTGCAATTGTTGTAAAATAGCCAATGCCTCTGCCTTTTTCAAAGCAGTTTCAGACATATTTGGGGCATTTTTTGGGGCTGGAATTAACTGCCAAGACAATGGAAAGTATTTGCCTACTCTTCCAGTGAATTCCTCAATGCCAGACTGTACATAGGTTTCATGTGTTTTGCCAACAGAAAGGAATAGCAGTTTCATGTATTAAAAGTAAAGAATGATTTATGATTTTCTTCACAACAGTTGGCTACATTATTGTATCTGAGATAAGGTAAAATACTTCATTTTAAAATTTTACCTAGAGAAATAGATCTACATGACATTTTTTAATCACTTAAAAACCAAGGGTCATGTACATTGTTTCCAAAAAACTTCAACTACTTGTATGCTGCTTAGTCAGTTCTGGTATTACATTTTCTCAAGGCAATTCAAAGCCTATTAGTGTTGGATTAGAAACAGGAACCCTGGTATACCAAGGAGACCTAGTTCCTAATATTGCAGGCTCATTTAGAAATTCTAAGCTTTTATTTGGAATCAATGTAAGCAAACAATTTCTCCCTCATTTTGGCTTAAAAGCAAGTTTATCAAGGGGGCAAATTAGTGCTGATGAATCAATTTATAGTGATCCAGCATGGAGGCAATTGCGGGCATTTCAATTTCAAACACCGGTAACGGAATTCTCAACTGTGTTAGTTTTTGATTTTGCGGATCAGTCATTGAATCAGATCAAAAGGTTAACGCCCTATCTTTTTGCTGGTATTGGTGTTAGCTTTTTAAAAGTGAATAGGGATTGGAGCAGGATAAATTTAGCTGCATTTGATCCCAAATCAAGTATCATTCTTGGCTTAGGGATAGATACCTTAAAAAATACTCCTAAAGTTTTGCCTGTCATTCCCCTAGGAGCAGGACTAAGATATGCATTCAATGAGCGTTGGTCTTTAAATACAGAACTTGGATTTAGATTAACTATGTCTGATTATGTTGATGGCTTTAGTAAATCGGGTAATCCTGTAGCAAAAGACTTTTATTATACCCTAAAACTTGGGATTAGTTACCGTTTTGTAAATAATGGAATCAAATGCCCCCTAGTTAAAAGATAAACCAACTAGGTATAAAGTGGTAATTATAATACATGGAATGCTAAAATATTTAGTATTTTCGCATAATGGAATGGCATTTCATCATCCGTTTTGACCAAAAAGACTTGCATTTAAAAGCAGAGCGGATTTATTTATCTGAACAGGTAGAGCGCATTAAGGTAATGGGTAAAAATAGAAGTATTGTATTGCAATCAAATAGGCCGCTTTTAAGGTTAAAAGGACTAAAGAATAAAAGACTTGATTGGAAACTAATTGAAGGGCAAATGAATAATAGTCATGTTTTGCAAGCCATTATCTTAAAACTAGAAAGACTGCTAAAAACGACTACAGACCTAGACGTTTGATTCATTAAGATAGTTGGGCTGATATTTCATCGGCGCCAGCAAGACATAATTGAATCATTTTTTTTCTCACCGTATTGCTAAATCTAAAAGCAGGTAGATAAATACTCAAGCTGGCAACCAATTCAGCTTGTTGATACACAGGGCTTGCAATACCAATGACTTGTTTGCTGTCTTCAATTAGGGCATATCTGTTTTTACGAATCTGTTGAATTTGAGCCATGAATTTAGCTGGACTATCAGCATCTGGCCAAATAGAACTAGGTGGTAAGCCATATGAATGAACAAACTTATCCAAAGCTTCATCAGACATCATAGCTACCAATAATCTGCCAGTAGAAGAGTCATAGGCTTTCTTCTCATCTGCTGTTGTAGCTTGTACTATTTGAGAGCAATTGTTTTTATAAATTACCTGTCTCTTGTCAGCTTTTAAAACGGCCAACAAACATTTTTCATTTAATTGTTCAGAAATCTGATCCATTTGAATCTTTGCTGCAGCAATTAATTTTAAATGAGGTTGGTGTTTGCCTGTCAATTCTTTTAGTTGGGAGCCTATGATATATCCTTTTTGTAAGTCTGATTTCTCTAAATAACCTCTTTGTACTAAGGTCTTGATAATATTGGCACAAGTAGCCGTATTTAAGGCAAGATCCTGGGCAATCTGCCCCATTGGTTTGGGTTTGTTTCCATCCTTAGCAACATATTCCAAAATATTTAAAGCTCTGTGAACTACCTGTATCATTGGCTAAATCTTGTTAAACAAATTTTAAACATTAATTCCACCTAATAAAATTTTACTTTACCATCTTGAATAATTGGTTTATTTACAAAGGATTAAAAATTAAACCGAAACGATTGCCATGAGCCAAACATCCGCCTCTACCAAGTTTGCATTTGCCATGATTACATCCCTTTTTTTTATGTGGGGATTTGTACATAACCTAGATCCAATTCTTATTCCACATTTAAAAAAGTCATTTAGTTTAACTACCCTTCAATCTTCCTTAATTGATTCAGCTGTATTCATAGCTTATTTTGTTATGGCATTACCTGCGGGATTTATTATGAAAAAATATGGCTATAAAGCTGGAATCATTACTGGATTATCCCTTTTTGCAATTGGGTCCTTTTTATTTATTCCAGCAGCCAATACCCAACAATACCTGTTTTTCCTTATGGCCTTATTTATCATCGCCTGTGGATTAACTATTTTAGAAACTGCAGCTAATCCTTATGCTTCTTTATTGGGAGATCCTGCAACCTCTACTCAGCGTTTAAATTTTGCCCAGTCTTTTAATGGATTAGCTGCAACACTTGCTCCCATTATAGGAGCGCGTATGATCTTAGTTGAGGGGAATAGTGACGAAGCTCTTGCAGCCATGAGTGAATCGGCCCGTAAATTGGCACTGGCCTCAGAAGCGGCTAGCGTAAAAACGCCTTATATGGTTTTAGGGTTGGTGATATTGGTGATTACCTTGGTTTTTGCTTTTTTGAAATTACCTGAAATCAAAGAGGCTGAAAATGAAACAGGAGGAAAAAGCATTCTACACACATTAAGGCATAAGCATCTCAAATGGGCAGTGATAGCACAGTTTTTTTATGTTGGGGCACAGGTTTGTGTATTTAGTTTCTTCATACTTTTTGCCATAAAATCAGCGGGATTGACCAAAATGCAAGCAGCAGATTATTTAGGATGGGGTTGTGGTATGGCTTTTATGGTAGGTAGATTTGCAGGCACTTTCTTTATGCGTTTTATAGCTCCCAATAAATTGTTGGCATTCTATGCAGCAATGAATGTATTACTGAGTTTGGCTGCCATTACCATGACTGGTATGGCTACAGTATATGCCGTCATTGGAATTGCTTTTTTTATGTCAATTATGTTTCCAACCATCTTTGATTTAGGGATTAAAAAATTAGAATCAGATACAGAAATGGGAAGCTCGCTAATTATAATGTCAATTGTAGGTGGTGCATTATTGCCACCTATCTTAGGATATATCAGCGATGTTACTGGTAATATTCAAATAGGTTATTCAGTGCCGCTAGTTTGTTTTGCAGTGATATTCTATTTTGGATGGAAAGGACATGAAGTAAAAGAAATAAATTAAATAGTAAAATATGAAAAGATATTGTTTAGCCTTAGATCTATATGATGATGAGGCATTGATTGCCCAATACGAACAATGGCATCAACAAGTTTGGCCAGAAGTGCTAGATAGTATTAAGGATGCTGGAATTGAAGACATGAAAATCTATAGGGTAGCTACTAGGATGTTTATGATCATGGAAACTACGGATAATTTTAGTTTTGAAGCTAAAGCAGCTGCAGACGCAAATAATCCGAGAGTGCAAGAATGGGAAACTTTAATGTGGCAATTTCAAAATGCACTTCCATTTGCAAAAAATGGAGAAAAATGGATGTTGATGACAGAGATTTTTTCACTTAAAAAAGGGTAAGATGTTTAGTTTGAAAAATAAGAAAGCAGTAATAACTGGTGCAGCTAGTGGAATAGGAAAGGCCATTGCAGTTTTATTTGCAAAGCAGGGGGCGGAAGTCCATATTTTAGATTTTAATGAATCCGCAGCTTTGGAAGTGGTTAAAGAAATTGAAGCCAATAATGGCAAAGCATCAGCCCATGGTTGTGATGTAAGTAATCAAGCAGCTTTAGTAAGCATTTTTGATAGTATTGGCCCAATAGATATCTTAATTAATAATGCGGGTATTGCACATGTAGGTAGTTTGGAAAATACATCATCTGAAGATTTTAATCGAATATTTAAAGTAAATGTAGAAGGTGCTTATAATACCATGTTTGCGGCTATTATGCACTTAAAAGCAAATGGGGGAGGTAGTATTTTAAATATGGCTTCTATTGCAGCCCATGTTGGCTTGACAGATAGATTTGCCTATAGCATGAGTAAGGGAGCCATATTTGCCATGACACTAAGTGTTGCAAGAGACTATCTACACCAAAATATCCGTTGTAATTCCATTTCTCCAGCAAGGGTGCATACACCATTTGTTGACGGATTTATAGCTAAAAATTATCCAGGTAAAGAATCAGAAATGTTTGAAAAATTATCTCAAAGCCAACCAATTGGTAGGATGGGGTCGGTTGATGAAATTGCTGCATTGGCCTTATATTTAAGTAGTGACCAAGCCGGATTCATTACTGGAAATGATTATCCAATTGATGGGGGCTTTATTACCTTGAACAATTAATACAGTTATATGAAACAATTATTACTTCTCACATTTTTAAGCTTTGGCTTTTTAGCAACTCAAGCACAACCTGGCTATCAACCTAGTAAACAGAATCTAGAAGCTAGAGCAGTTTTCCAAGACATGAAGTTTGGTATGTTCATTCACTGGGGAGCATCTAGCGTGCTAGGTCATGGAGAATGGGTCATGAACAATAGAGGTATTAGGGCAGAAGATTATGCCATGTTGCAAAAAGTATTTAATCCTACTGCTTTTAATGCAAAGGAATGGGTCACTATAGCCAAGAATGCTGGGATGCAATATATTACCCTGATCACAAGACACCATGATGGATTTAGCAATTTCAATACCAAACAATCTGATTGGAATATTATGAATACGCCCTATGGTAAGGATATTGTAAAAGAACTGGCAGATGAGTGTCACAAACAAGGAATTAAAATATTTTTCTACTACTCCTTATTAGACTGGTATAGAACAGACTATCAATGGGAAACAGGGAAAACAGGAAAAAAATCTGGTAGAACGCTCAAATCTGATTGGCCCTCATATATTAAGTTTATGAAAGCCCAATTAACGGAACTATTAACCAATTATGGAGAGGTTTCAGGCATCTGGTTTGATGGGCATTGGGATCAGCTAGATAATGATCATGACAAAACTTTGCAGTCAAAAGTGAATTGGCATTATGAAGAAATTTATTCCTTGATTCACCAATTACAACCAGCTTGTTTAATTGGGAATAATCACCATTTGTCTCCTATTGCTGGAGAAGATTTTCAAATGTTTGAAAAAGACTTGCCTGGCAGAAATACTACTGGTTTTGGTGGGGCCGATATCTCTGCATTACCATTGGAATCATGTGAGACCATGAATGATGCTTGGGGATTTAATATCACCGATAGGAATTTTAAATCATACAAACAATTGATTCATTACATGGTGAATGCTGCGGGAAGAAATGCCAATTTCTTATTAAATGTTGGGCCTAAACCTACAGGGATGATTCAGCAAGAATTTGTTGATACTCTTGCTAAAGTTGGGGAATGGATGAAGCTAAATGGGAAGACTGTAATTGGCACTCGTGGCAACTTTGTGAAAGCACAGGATTGGGGTGTAGTAACGGGTAATCAGCAAAACAAATTCGTTCACATCTTGGATAAAAAGGACAATAACAATTTTGTATTTATTCCCAAGTATACAGAGAAGGTAAGCAAAGCAAGCCTCTTTGGAAAAGGAACCTCTGTTAATTTTAAACAGTTTCCCGAGGGTTTATTCATTTACCTTGATGGCATTAAGTTAGATGATATAGATACCATTATTCAATTGAACTAATCTTATTCGAATAAAAGCAAAGTAGCAATCTATGAAATTGATCAGATTTGGTGAACCAGGAAAAGAGAAGCCAGGCATTCACAAAGACGGAAAAAATTATGATGTATCAGGTTTCATCAAAGACTATGATGAGTTCTTTTTTGAGCATGGAGGTTTACCCCATTTAGCTTGGATGTTGGATCAACACAATACAGTTTTGCCAGAAATACCTGCTGGTATTCGTTTAGGTTGCCCTGTTGCAAGACCTTCAAAAATTGTTTGTATTGGTTTGAATTATGCCAAGCACGCCAAAGAAACAGGGGCAGCTATTCCAACAGAACCCATCTTATTTTTCAAGTCTACAACAGCTGTGGTAGGCCCCAATGATGCTATCATGATTCCCAGAGATTCTGTTAAAACAGATTGGGAGGTGGAATTAGCGGTAGTGATTGAAAAGAAGGCCAGTTATGTAACAGAAGCAAATGCTATGGATTATGTAGCTGGATATTGCTTACATAATGATGTAAGCGAAAGGGAATTTCAGCTAGAAAGAGGAGGCACTTGGGACAAGGGTAAGGGTTGTGATACTTTTGCACCAATTGGGCCATGGTTGGTTTCTAAAGAGGAAATTAAAGATCCACATTCACTTCGATTGTGGTTGTCTTTAAATGGAAAAATTGTTCAAGATAGCAATACTGATGACCTCATATTTAATGTGCCACAATTAATTGCCTATATCAGTAAATTCATGACTTTATTGCCAGGCGATATCATTTCTACTGGAACACCTGCAGGAGTGGGGCTGGGAATGAATCCTCCAACTTATTTAAAGCCAGGTGATGTAGTGGAATTGGGTATTGATGGATTAGGTGTTTCTAAACAATCTGTTGTTGCATATCAACAATCTTAAAAAAAGCTATGCAAGTAGACGCACACCAACACTTCTGGAAATATGATCCAATTGTTCATGATTGGATTGATGAAAGCATGCAAGTCATTAGAAAAGATTTTCTGCCTACAGATTTAAAACCCTTATTTGATCAAGCAGGAATAGATGCCTGTGTAGCTGTTCAAGCAGATCAAACCGAAGCGGAAACCAGTTTTTTACTTGAGCTTGCTCAAGAAAATTCTTGGATCAAGGGTGTAGTAGGTTGGACAGATTTAAGGTCAAGTCAGATAGAAGAAAATCTAAATAAGCATCAAGTAAACAAGTTGTTAAAGGGATTTAGACATGTTCTTCAAGGTGAAGCTCCTGAATTCATGTTGCAGTCAGATTTCTTAAAAGGAATTAGCCATTTGGCTTCCTTGGGTTTTACCTATGACATTTTGATTTTCCCCAAACACTTAGATGCAGCATTGGCCTTGGTAAAACAATTCCCAAATCAGCCCTTTGTTTTAGATCATTTGGCCAAACCTTTTATTAAAGATGGACTATTAGTGGGCTGGGAGCAAGGAATTAGAAAGTTGGCAGAGCATCCTAATCTTAGTTGTAAAGTAAGTGGCATGGTAACTGAAGCAGACTGGAGTCAATGGAATGAAAGTAATTTTATTCCCTACCTTGATATTTTAGTAGAAGCTTTTGGTACCAAGCGTTTGATGTATGGTTCAGATTGGCCGGTTTGTCAATTGGCGGCTAGTTATGAGCAACAAATTTCTATTCCTAGAAACTATTTTAAACAATTTTCATTAACAGAACAGGCTGATGTTTTTGGTAATAACGCAACAAAATTCTATCAACTTTAATTTATCAATATGGATTTGCAATTAAAAGATAAAGTCATTTTGGTTTCTGGTGGAGCCAAAGGAATTGGCGCAGGAATTGTTCAAGTGTTGGCTAAGGAAGGTGCTATTCCAGTGATTGTAGGGCATAATGAAAAAGATAATTTAGCCATGGTTGCTGAGTTGGAAGCTGCTGGTGGAAGTGCATGGCAAGTATATGCTGAATTATCCAATCCAGATAGCGCTGAAGTGGTTGTAAAAGCTATTTTAGAAAAATACCATCGCATAGATGGATTGGTAAACAATGCAGGCGTAAATGATGGAGTTGGATTAGAGAATGGGAATTACGAAAAATTCATGCAAAGCTTGCACAAGAACCTGATTCATTATTATATGTTGGCACACCATGCTTTACCAGCCCTAATTACTGCAAAAGGAAGCATAGTAAATATCACGTCTAAGACCGCAGAAACAGGACAGGGAAATACATCGGCCTATGCCGCAGCAAATGGTGGCAGAAATGCGCTTACTAGAGAATGGGCAGTAGAGTTATTAAAACATGGCATTCGTGTAAATGCCGTTGTTGTGGCTGAATGTTATACTCCAGCATATGAAAAATGGATTCAAACATTGAATGAGCCTGAAGCAAAACTAAAAGAGATTTGTTCTAAAATCCCACTTGAAAATAGGATGACAACAGCAGAAGAAATTGCTAATGCAGTAGCCTTTCTTTTGTCGTCGGTTAGTAGCCATACCACTGGTCAAATTATACATGTAGATGGTGGATATGTTCATTTAGATAGAGCATTGGCAAATGCCTAAATACAGTTATTATGAAAGCTTTGATTTGTAAAGAGCCTGGAATATTTGAATACCAAGATTTGGCAGAACCCAAACTGGAATCGGGTTATAGCATATTGTCAGTTAAAAGGGTTGGAGTATGTGGAACAGATATTCATGCTTTTGCTGGAAACCAACCTTTTTTTGAATATCCAAGAATTTTAGGACATGAGTTGGCCGCCACTATTTTGGAAACAACGGATCCTGATTTTGAAGTTGGTGAACTAGTGACCCTGATACCTTATTTTAATTGTGGGGATTGTGTTGCATGTAATCAAGGCAAAGGAAATTGCTGTGTTCGCATTAAGGTATACGGGGTTCATATTGATGGAGGAATGAGACAAAGAATTGCAGTTCCCAATGACTATTTAATCAAAGCTTCAGGATTAGATTTGGATGCTTTGGCATTGGTAGAGCCATTATCCATTGGTCAACATGCCGTAGTTAGGTCTGGATTAAAACCGGGTGAATTTGCTTTAGTAGTTGGAGCAGGCCCAATTGGTTTAGGATTAATGGAAATGGCAAGACTGTCAGGAGCTAAGGTCATTGCCATGGATGTAAATGAGACAAGATTGGGTATGTGTAAACAAAATTTTGGTATTGAACATTTGATTAATCCTACCAAAGAAGACCCTTTAGAAAGACTAAAAGAGATTACAAATGGGAATATGCCCAATGTTGTATTTGATGCTTCTGGTAACTTAAAAGCCATTAATCATGCATTCCAGTTTTTGGCCCATACGGGCCGATATGTGCTAGTTGGACTGCAAAAAGAATATATCAGTTTTAGTCACCCAGAATTCCACAAACGTGAGGCATGCCTTATGAGTAGTAGGAATGCCAGTAAGCAGGATTTTGCTCAGGTAATTACTTATCTAAAAGCAGGTCTAGTAAACCCTGCTCATTATATTACCCATCGCTATGGTTTTGAGGAACTTGCGGCAAATTTCAACCAGATTTCAAATCCCGATAATGCTTGTATAAAAGCAATAATTGAACTAGATTAAAGCTTCAAATTCTGTGTTTTTGTAAATAAAATACTACAAAAAGCCGGTCCCGTTAACTACATTTTTTGGGCTTTAAGCGCTGTTATTTTACAGTAGCAAACAGCAAGTAAATGCTGATTGCAAATCCCCTTAAAGCACCAAAATCTAGGTTATGTTACAGAAAGTAATGGTAGTTAACGACAATGAGTTATTACTCATGATAGCCAAGAAAATGATTTCTATTAGTCATTTTGCCCAGGAGACCGTCACAGCATCCGATGGTTTGCAAGCATTGGAATATTTTGATGCTATTATTGCCGAACAGGGACAACATGTTTATGATCAACCAGAATTCCTGTTTTTAGACTTGCACATGCCAAGTATGGATGGTTGGGAATTTCTTGAAATCTTCACTGAAAAATACCAATCATACTTTCCAAACTTAAAGATTGCCATACTTTCTGCTTCTGTAGATATGACCGATATGTTGATGTTGGTTAAATATCCTATTGTAGTAGATTTTATCAATACCCCCATTGATGAAGCCGTTCTTGCTGGTATTGAAAGAAAATTCTTCTCATCTGAAATTGCAAAATAGCTTGTTGCAATTGGCTAATTAGCAATCTATTTTTGAGTGGGTTTAAACAAATAACAAATGTCATTTTTTATTCATCACATTTGTTTAATTTGTGCGGATAAGCCCCCAATTTGAGATGGTAATAATGACCATCTAAAACTTATACAGGTATTTTAATTGTATGAGTTAAATTAAATATCCAGCCATGGATAAGGATGTCTTTTTTAGTAAAGCAGTTGAAATTTCTGGAAATGAATTGATCCAGAATTTGCAAGTTGGTTTTTTAGTTCAGGACCCAGCTTCTGAAATTTTGTTATGCAATAACAGGGCACTGGAGTTATTGGGATTGGAAAAAGATCAATTAATGGGAAAAACCTCTTTTGATCCCAGTTGGAAGGTAATTCATGAAGATGGTTCCCCCTTTCCTGGTGACACCCATCCAGTTCCATTAGCCATTGCAAACTTGACCCCAATTAGAAATGTGGTCATGGGAGTCTTTCATCCCAAAAAACAAGACTTTCAATGGATTTTAGTAGACGCAGAACCACAATTTCACCAAAAGGGATCACTAAAGTATGTAGTCTGCACCTTTATAGATATTTCAAGTAGAAAAGAATTTGAAGAGAAAAGTATCAAGAATACTCAATTCATTAACAATCTCTCAAAAGTTTCCTTTGATGCAATTTGGAATTGGGACTTTGTCAATCATACTGTACAATTTAGTGAGAGTTACAAAAGACTTTTTGGTAATTCGCTTAAAACAGAAGACACAGATGTAGCCATTATGGATCGATTGCATCCACAAGATTTTGATGCTTTTAATGATTCATTATTGGCTGCAATAAAAGGTCATGAAAGTGAATGGGTTTATGAGCATCGTTATTTAAAAGAAGATGGAAATTATGCTTATGTTTTAAATAGAACTCAATTTATAAGAGATACAAATGGTGTTGCCATTAAAGCAATTGGGGCGTTACAAGATATTACAGTACAAAAGAAAGAGCATCAAAGATTGGAATTATTAGAATCTGTTATCACCAATACCAATGATGCCATAATGATTACAGAAGCAGAACCCTTTGATGAACCTGGTCCTAGAATTCTTTTTGTGAATAAGGCTTTTTGTAGAATGACAGGATATAGTGAGGACGAGGTAATTGGTAAAACACCAAGATTATTACAAGGCCCCAAATCAGATATGGTTGCTTTAAAAAAGCTTGGAGAGTCCTTAAGAAAATGGGAGACATCTGAAACAACTGTTATCAACTATAAAAAAAATGGAGAGCCATTTTGGTTACATATGTCAATTAGCCCAGTTGCTGATGAAACAGGATGGTTTACCCATTGGATTTCTATTGAAAGGGATATAACAGCAATAAAACAAGCAGAGATTAACCGTCAATTAATTGCTGAAGTACAAAATATGTTTGATCCCGAAATTGATTTGGGAACTATCATGGATAAAGTTCTTTCAAAATTGTTAGACTTTTTTGAATTGGATTTTATTGAATATTGGTCTAAAGGCTTAGAAGATGACTTACTACATTTATTAAGTTCCTATTCTACTATTCCTAAGTCTCAAACTCATGAAAAGGATAAAACATACCCAATAAATCAACATGATACCTGTTTTTTGCCAACCTATGTTTTAAATACAAAAATGCAAGTTGAATGGAATAAAGGGGATGATATTAATGGATTTACTCAATGGGAAAAAGCCTCAAGAGCAAATAGTAATAAGGGTATGGCTTTGCCCATTTTTCAAAGCAATCAGGTTGTTGGTGTATTTATTGCATTTTTTCAAAAAGAGAAAACGGATTTTGATTTAAAAACAGAATTTTTAGAAACAGTTTTTGAGAAATTGACTTTGCAGATACACCAAAAACAATTGACTAGTCAGTTAGACCAGCTCTTCAAGTTTGCCCCAGATATTATTTGTATCCTTGGTGTAGATGGATATCTAAAGAAAGTAAATCCTGTTGGGGTAAAAATATTAGAGTATTCAGAAGAAGAATTACTTGCAGCCCCTATTACCCAATTTCTTTTTCCAGGAATTGAGGGCAAAACTTCTAGTGAAAGAATTGATTTTAATTCAGGAAAACCCAATTATTGTTTTGAAAATAGGTTTGTAACAAAAACCGGTAAAAGTATCTGGTTGTCATGGACATTTACAGCTTCTCCCAATAGCGGAATGTTATATGGTGTTGCCAAAGACGTAACCGAAAAGAAAGAGTATGAAAACTTATTAAATAAAGCCAATGAATTGGCTTTGATAGGTGGGTGGGAAATTGATATGATTCATCAAAAAGTATCTTGGTCAAGCATTACCTTGGAAATTTGTGAAATTGAACCCTATGATAAACCGGATATAAATAGTTGGATGGATTATTTTATGGAAGGTTCTGATAGAGATACCATTAAGAATAAAGTAAAACAGGCCATTAAGGAGCATCAGCCTTGGGATGAAGAATTGAGAATTATTACCAAAAAAGGCAATGTGAAATGGGTTAGAACCATTGGTGATACAGAATTTGTAGATGGAAGATGTATTCGGGTCTTTGGTAGTTTTCAAGACATTCACAATAGAAAAACAACAGAATCTAAACTTAAAGCTAACTTAAAAGAATTAGAGGATTATAAGTTTGCATTAGACCAGTCCGCTATTATCTCTATTACAAACCTCCAAGGAGAAATAACTAATGTTAATCAAAATTTTTGTCAGATATCAAAGTTTTCAGAATTGGAATTAGTTGGACAAAATCATAGAATTTTAAATTCTGGATATCATACAAAAGTTTTTTTCAGACAGTTGTGGAGTACAATAATTAAGGGTAAAGTTTGGAAGGGTGAAATTAAAAACAAAGCAAAAGACGGTACTTTATATTGGGTAAACACAACCATTATTCCAATTTTAGATGAAAAGCGGATTCCTTTACAATTTCTAACTATTAGGTTTGATATTACGGAGGAGAAAAATGCCGAAGTAGCAATTAGGTTAAGTAATGAACGTTATGATTTGGTAGGTAAAGCAACCAATGATGCAATTTTTGATTTGGATGTGTTGGAGAATAAAATTGAATGGGTAGGTGAGGGCTTAGGAACAATTATAGGACTTGATTCTTTTATAAATAAAAAACCCAGCAATACCATTTTAAAAGATTTTGTACATCAGGATGATTTAGGTAGGGTAATGGATAAGCAAATGAAAGCTTTGATGAATCCTGAGATTGATTTGTGGAATGATGAGTTTAGATTTAAGAATTCGCAAGGTGGGTATATGCAAGTACATGCAAGAGGTATTATTCTCAGAGATGATAATGGTAAGGGGCTAAGGGTCATTGGCTCTATTCAAGACATTACAAAACTTAGAGAAAATGAAATTCGATTAAAAGAATTGAACCATAGTCTTGCAGAACAAACCAAAGCACTTGCAGTATCTAACGAAGAATTGGAACAATTTGCTTATGTGGCTTCTCATGATTTGCAAGAGCCGTTAAGAATGGTGACTAGTTTTATGGCCCAATTGGAAAAGAAGTATGGTAATTCTATTGATGAGAAAGGTAAAAGGTATATTGAGTATGCGGTTGATGGAGCTAAAAGAATGCGTCAAATTATTTTGGATTTATTAGATTATTCTAGGGTTGGTAAAATTGACGATATTAAGGAAGATATTGATTTAAATGAGTTGCTAAAAGGAATACAAATACTATTCAGAAAAAAAATTGAAGAAAAAAAAGCCATCATTAAAGTTTCAGTTTTACCCCATGTTATTTCATTTAGAGCTCCTTTGCAACAGGTTTTTCAAAATCTTATTGGGAATGCTTTAAAGTTTACAAAGCCCAATGTGCCAGCTTTTATTCGTGTTGAAGTAGAAGATCAAGGTAATGCATGGCAATTTGTTATTTCAGATAATGGAATTGGTATGGAAAAAGAGGATTTTGACAAAGTTTTTATCATTTTTAAACAACTTAATTCCAAAGACGAATATCCAGGCTCAGGTATAGGTCTTGCAATTACAAAAAAAATCATTGAAAAAAAAGGAGGGAAAATTTGGGTGGAATCCCAGATTGGGTATGGCAGTAAATTTTATTTCACTATCCTCAAATAATCTTTATATATTTTTTAATAATCATCAGAAAAATTAAATGAAACCAATTGATATTTTGCTAGTAGAAGATAATGACGGAGATATATTATTATTCAAAGAGTCATTTGAAGATGCTGGTGTATTGGCCAATATTCAAGTGCTCACAGATGGTAAAATGGCCATTGATTTTTTTCATAAAATGGCCTCTAATTCAGATATGTCTTACCCAGATCTAATTTTTTTAGATATTAACTTGCCCAAAAAAAATGGACATGAAGTTTTAGAATTCATAAAATCCACTAATGGCTTGCAAAATATTCCAGTAGTCATGTTGTCTACATCTTCTTGGTATAAGGATATTGAAAAAGCAAATACTGCAGGTGCTTACTTATTTATTAGTAAGCCATTTGAGTTAGAAGACTTTTTGAGAAAAATTACCACTAATGGACATTTTAGTATTCAACTCAAAAAACAACAACCTTAAATCCAAGATATGCTTAGAGAATTTAAAACTTATCATATTCTGGTTGTAGAAGACAATCCCGGGGATTATACTATTTTAGAAGACATGTTGATTGAAAGGTTTTCCAAACCAAGTATTGATTGTGCTAAAACATTTAAAGCTTCTGCTATTTTTTTGAAAGAAATGGATTTGACATATGATGTTATTTTGTTAGACCTTAGTTTGCCAGATAAGAGTGGTGTAAAATTGGTAGAAGAAATGATATCAATTGCTGGAAATACCCCAATTGTTGTTTTAACTGGTTATACTGATGTAGAATTTAGTATCAAATCCATTTCTATGGGCGTTGAGGATTATTTATTAAAAGAAGACTTGTCTCCAGATCTTTTATACCGTACCATAGTGTATGGTATTCAACGTAAAAAAGCTTTAAAAGAATTAGAGGAATCAGAAAGAAGATATAGTGACCTTTTTCAATTTAGCCCAGAGCCAGTAATGGTATATGACATGTCTTCATTGAAATTTTTAAGTGTCAATAAGGCTGCTATTGAAAAATACGGCTATTCTGAATCAGAGTTTCTCCAACTCACCTTGGCTGATATTGAGGTAATTGATTCTGATTCTGATAATATTGCTGCCAGTATTTTCAGAGATTTTAAATTAGGTGCTAGTATTCGGCATCGTAAAAGCAATGGAGAAAAGTTTTATGTTGCTGTTCATAATAGGATACTGCAATTGAACAATCAACTAGTTACCATTATCAATGCTTCAGATATTTCTCAAACTGTTGAATATTCCAAAGCCATTGAAGCATATACCGTTAAACTCAAAGAAATAGCATGGACGCAATCGCATATTGTTAGGGCACCTTTGTCAAGAATGATGGGAATTGTTAATGTGCTTAAACAAATGGGTGTAACCAATCCTGAATTTAAAGAATGGATTCTTCATTTTGACAATTCTGCAAAAGAACTGGATGATATTATTTTGGACATAACTAGGAAAACAGAAGCGGTTAAAATTGGTGATTAAGCCCATCTTTTAAATATTTATTTTTTTTAATTCTATTAGGTTTTATTAAAATTTAATC
Source organism: Chitinophaga pinensis (assembly GCA_943372255.1). Classification (GTDB taxonomy): domain Bacteria; phylum Bacteroidota; class Bacteroidia; order Chitinophagales; family Chitinophagaceae; genus Sediminibacterium; species Sediminibacterium pinensis_M. The sequence continues at coordinate 18,908 of CALRXZ020000014.1, read as the reverse complement.
TTTTAAAGCAGCATAATTATTATATTGGTTATCATCAACTAAAATTATTTTAGTATATGGACAGACTTGCATTCTTGGAACTAGCAACCAATGTTCCCCGGAAAACTGAATTGCCCATGTTTGAGCCCCCCTTGCCAAGTTCTGGATTAAACCCCTACACTGGTCCATGGACAGAGGCCGAAGTTGCGCATTTACTCAAAAGAACCATGTTTGGGGCTAAGAAGGCTGATATTAATTATTTTAAGGGACGCACTATGCAACAATCTGTTGATGAGTTGTTGAATATAAACACCTTGTTGCCCGCTCCTCCCTTAAAAGAATATACAACTTCAACAACAGCCACTAAGCCTGATAGTAATATTGCTTTAGGAACTACATGGGTTAATGATCCCAATAATGATGGAACTGTTGCAAGTCAACGCAGAGGGTCATTCAAAAAATGGTGGATGGGTTTGATGATCAATCAAGAAAGAAGCATTTTGGAGAAAATGACGCTGTTTTGGCATAATCACTTCGCAACTGAAACAATTGATATTGGGAATGCACAATATGTTTACAAACACCATTCCTTATTTAGGTCAAATGCATTGGGTAATTTTAAAACTTTAACAAGGGAAATTACAGTTGATCCTGCCATGTTGGTGTATTTAAATGGTCAAATCAATACTGCTACCGCACCAGATGAAAACTATGGTAGAGAAATTCAAGAATTATTCTGCTGTGGAAAAGGAAAAGATTCTTTGTACACTGAAGGAGACGTTAAAGCCGCAGCACAGGTATTAACAGGTTGGAGAAATAATAGTACTACCATTTCCTCTTATTTTGATGCTGCTAGACACAATAAAACGAACAAACAGTTTTCAGCGTTCTATAATAATACCGTCATTACTGGTCAATCTGGGGCCAATGCAGGTGACCTGGAATTAGATGCCATGCTAGATATGATATTTGCTACGCAAGAAGTGGCCAAATATGTTTGTAGGCGATTATATAGATGGTTTGTTTATTATGACATTGATGATACCATTGAAGCCAATGTGATTACTCCAATGGCCAATTTATTTAGGCAAAGTAAATATGAAGTAAAGCCAGTAATTGCTGCATTGTTGAAAAGTGAACATTTTTATGATAGCTTAAGTAGAGGAGCGCAGATTAAAAGTCCAGTTGACTTGGTAGTTGGATTGTGTAGGGAATATGAAATCCAGTTTCAGCCCAATACTGATTATGTAACCAATTACGGTTTTTACAATTATATGGTTAGCTGGGTTAGTAATATGCAACAAAATATTGGTGATCCACCAGATGTGAGTGGTTGGAAAGCCTATTACCAAATGCCTCAATTCTATGAGATTTGGATTAATAGTGACACATTACCCAAGCGTAATCAGTTTACAGACACCATGATTGTCAGTGGCTATACTTTTAATTCAAAGAAGATACAAATAGACGGTATAGCTGTTGCACAATCCCTTTCTAGCCCAAGTGATCCCAATAAATTGATAGATGAATTGTGTAAAAAAATCCTGAGAATAGACATTTCATTGGCGTCTAAGAACCAATTGAAAACAGATATACTTTTGGGTGGTCAATCCACTGATTTTTACTGGACAGATGCATGGAACCTGTTTATTACAACACCTGCCAATACATCCAATACCACAACGGTTAAGAATCGCTTGCGCGATTTAATCAAATATTTAATGAACCTGCCGGAATACCAATTGGCATAAAGCAATTATCATGAAAAGAAGACAATTTCTGAGAAATGCCATACCTACAGGTGTTATGTTACCCTCTCTTTTTGGCGGATTTTCCTTCAAAGCATTTAGTGCCGATTCTGGTATTATGCAATCTTTGGCACTACCTGTTACAGAAACAGACCATGTGTTTGTGATTGTTCAACTCAATGGTGGCAATGATGGACTAAACATGGTTATTCCAGTAGAGAATTTTAGTAATTATGTTGCTGCGCGATCCAATATTTATATTCCAGAAAATAAGGTTTTGGCTTTAAATGGTAAAGCAGGATTACACCCATCTATGACAGGCTTACACAGTATGTATAACGATGGCAAATTGAATGTGGTACATTCTGTGGGATATCCTCAACCAAGTTTCTCCCATTTTAGGGCTACCGATATTTGGATGAGTGCAAGTGATAGCTCCAATGTAGTGAATAGTGGATGGGCTGGACGATACCTTAACTATGAGTATCCCAATTTCCCCTCTGGATATCCAAATAGTTCTGCTACTGATCCTTTAGCTATTCAAATTGGCTCAGTTACTTCTTTAACTGTTCAAGGTCCTGCAGTAAGTATGGGCTTGAGTATCAGTAGTACCACCAATTTTTATAATCTGGTCAATGGGGTACAGGATCCAGCACCAGATACACCTGCAGGTAAAGAATTGAGTTTTGTAAGAACCGTTTCTCAACAAACACAGCAATATTCTGCTGTAATAAAAAATGCCGCTGCCAAAACAACCACTCAGGTTACATATCCTACTAATAATTCCTTGGCTGATCAATTAAAGATTGTTGCCAAACTAATCAATGGAGGTTTAAAGACAAGAATTTATCTGGTGAACTATGGTGGATTTGATACCCATAGCAATCAAGTAAATAGTATGGATAGTACAACCGGAAATCATGCAAATTTATTGAAAAACCTAAGTGATGCTATTAAAGCTTTTCAAGACGATTTAAAGTTTTTGGGAATGGAAGATAGGGTTGTAGGGATGACTTATTCAGAATTTGGTCGTAGAATTAAAAGCAATGGTAGCATAGGCACAGACCATGGCTCAGCTGCTCCTTGTTTCTTATTTGGCAAGCAAGTATTAGGTGGTGTAACAGGTAACACACCTAGTATTCCTGCTAATGCAACAGTCAATGATAATCTGCCATTTCAATATGATTTTAGAAGCATTTATTCCACCATCTTATCTAATTGGCTATGCGTTAATGAATTGGATTTGCAACAGATTATGTTGAAAAATTTTCAAATGTTACCATTGGTAAATTCAGCTTCTTGCAAGAAACCAATCAATATTTCTGGGGACCAAATGATCTCTAATTATCCCAATCCATTTACTAGTTCTACAGTGATTACTTTCAAAACGGCAGGTGGTCATACCCTTATTCAAATCATGGATACCATGGGAAGGGTTTTAGCCAATCTTACTGATAAAGAATATGCTGCTGGTACTTATACTGTAGTATTTGATAGCAAATCACTACCCAATGGTGTTTATTATGCTAGACTGCAAAATATGGCTACCCAACAAGTGCGTACCATGTTAAAAGTGAGAGGTTGATTTTTAAACATAGTCAAACAAAAAATGCTGCCCTAGAGCAGCATTTTTTATTAGAAGTATTATTAGTTTAATTTTTCACAGCAGGCTTTGAATAAGCAGGGTGTTTTAGATTGTGTTTGGGTTCCAATTCAACCAAACGCAAGACTTCTTGTACTGCTCTTTCTAATTGTAAATCTCTTCCTTTTGAAACAGAAATGGCGTCAATTTTTTGTTCAATATCAGGACTAACGCCAACATTTTCTGCCACCCATTTTTGGGCAACTGGGTCATAAACGGCATTGTCTGGAGCGGTTACGGTACCACCATCTATCATTCTATAGTGCACAGAAGATTTTACCAATCCACCCCAAGTTCTAGTACCAATCAAAGGGCCAATTTTCTGATGTTGAAATACCCAAGGGAAAAAGTCTCCACCTGATCCTGCCAATTCATTGATCAGTAAAGCCTTGGGCCCAAGATTACCAGATGGTAATTGAAAAGGAACTCCATTGGGTACCTCATTGGTCAAAGCTGCGCGTAACCTTCTGGCCATTAAGTCTACCATATAATCATCTAGTAAACCACCACCATTAAAGCGTTCATCAATTACCATTCCTTCCTTGTCTTGTTGTGCAAAATAATATCGGTTAAAAGATACAAAGCCCGGACCACCAGTATTGGGAACCCATGCATAGCCCAATTTTCCTTTAGATAATTCTTCTACTTTTCTTCTATTGTCTTCTACCCATGCCCTTTGTCTTAATCCAAACTCATCTGAAATGGGTTGCATTTTAATAGTCCATGCTCCAGCTGTATCAGGTTTAGAATTAATCAATAACTGGGTTTGTTTGCCAGCTTTGCCATCTAATAAAGCAAATGGATCCATATTGGAATTCAAAGGTTTTCCATCAATGGCCAAGAGGAAATTTCCCTCCTGTACTTTTAAACCAGGTTGGTCCAAAGGTGCTACCAGTCCAGGATTCCAGCTTTCTGTAGTATAGATTCTTTTGATTTTCCATTGTCCAGATTCTTGAATAAGGTCAGCACCTAAAACGCCAACTGTGTTATTATCCAAACTTGGGAAATCGCCACCGCCTACAAAGCTATGACCTACAGAAAGTTCACCGTTTACCTGATCAAGTATATAGGTAAGGTCTTTTCTATGACGGATATAAGGAACCAATGGGGCATAGCGATCATATACTTCCTGCCAATTTCTACCGTGCATATTTGGGTCATAGAAGTAGTCTCTTTCATAACGCCAGGTTTCTTCAAATATCTGTTTCCATTCTTCCTGTCTGTTGAGTTTCATATTCAAATTCACAGATACATTTCCATCTGCAGGAGAAGGTGGTCTACTGGTTGCAACTACTCTCCATGAAGGTCCAGATTTAAAGAGAATTTTTTCTCCGTTAGCAGATACATATACTTGTGAAGCACCTTTGGCAAATTCATCCATTTTTTTTCCTTCAATAGTGAACTTGCTCAATATTGGACCGGCTCCAATAAAAACGCTACCTTTTGGACCAGCCAACATTAGGTCATACTCCCCAACAGGAATGGGTAAGGCAATGGTTCTTCTATCTATTTGTTCAAAGTCAATTTTAACTGCTTTTGCATCGGTGGTATCTTTTGGCTTCTTGGGTTCTTTAATAGTACTATCTGGTTCGTCATCACTTTTTAAAGGAAAGGGATACGCATCATCTTTTCTTAGTACCGTAACATAAGCTCCAAAACTAGGTTTGGCTTGCATAGAACTGGTATTGGCCCAGCCTGCACCCAATGCCAAATTGGTGCTGGCTAAAAAATACAAATGTCTGCCGTCTCTATCCCAAGCTGGTTGATAAGCATCTGCCATAGCATCACTGATAGGTGTAGCTTTTCCGGTAACTAAATTCCAAACTGTTATTCTTTTAAACTGATTAGTGCCTGATTTTGCATAGGCCAACCATTTACTATCTGGAGACCAAGTAATACCCATATCTCCTCTTTGAATATTAGCTCCGCCAATATCTGCGGTTTGAATTTTTCCAGTTGCTAATTCTATTACTTGAATTCGAACATCATCATCCACAAATGCAATCCATTTGCCATCAGGAGACCAGGTAGGCTCCCAACCCAATTTAGAAATGCCGATGCTGATTTTTTTGAGTGTGCTTTTCCCAAACTGGTCTGTGATCACTAATTGATAGCCCTTGCCTCCTTCATCACTAAACCATGCAATCTGTCTTCCGTCTGGACTCCAAAGCGGTTGACGGTCTGCAACTCCAGAACTATTACTCAAGTTTAAAGCGTCTCCATTTTCAACTGGTACCGTAAAAATTTCTCCACGTGCTTCTACTAAAATTCTTTTGCCTGTTGGCGATAGAGAGGCATTGGTAGCCCTACTGCTCACGTTTTCCCATTTGGTTTCTGCCCAAGGAAAATCGCCTTTTACTTCAATGTCAATTAGCTTGCCATTGCCATTATTGGGATCCAATAAATAGATATTTCCGCTCCATTCATAAGCTAAATCCTTACCATTAGTAGACAACCATTTAATATCTGTATCCTTGATTTTGGTTACCTGTTTTAGACTTGCGTTTTTGCTATCATACTGCCAGATATTCATATTAAAATCTCGGTCAGATAAAAAGTAAACTTGGTTATTTAACCACAATGGTTGCAGATCCATAGTGCGTTCATTTGGTAGATTGGTTTCTTTTAAGGTTTCCAAATCCAAGATTTGCAAAGCCGTATTTTGACCACCTCTGTAATTTCGCCATTCCCTGTCCCAACGGTTCATTCTATCTAATACTAATTGTTTGCCATTGGAAGAGAATTGCCCATTAAATGCCCAAGGAGCGGGTAAGAGGGTAGATGCTCCACCACCAAAAGGAACGGTCCATAAACGGGCATAATCACTTGGTGCAGTTTCCCTTGTACTTGCGTATAACACAGACTTGCCATCGTTGGTCCAACCTCGTGCAAAAGCGTCTTCAGGATACCAGGTTAATCTATTTGGAACGCCGCCTTCTGTAGAAACTACATATACCGCTGTAACACCAGATCTATTGGAACTAAAAGCCAATAATTTTCCGTCTGGTGAAAAATGAGGGTCAGATTCAACTGCAGCAGTACTGGTGATTCTTTTGGCTTCACCACCAGTGAGTGGGCTAATCCAAATATCTGCAGCGTAGACAAAGGCAACCTGAGTTTTACTAATACTAGGTTCACGCAAAAGTCTGGTAGACTGAGCTATTAAAGCAGTTTGTAAAAATGTCAATGCTAGGATTGACCAGAATTTTTGGTTAGATAGTAGACGCATGTAATTGTATTGAGTTAAGATTAGTGATTTACCCCTCATTAAATTAACTGCATTATTTTGGAATCACCAAGTAGATGGTATCAATGGTTTTTCCCATATATCATCAACCCGGTTTTGGTATTTTCTAAATACGATACATTTTGCCCCTTTTTTATTTATATTGGGTTGTAAACGATTGGCCTTACAGAAATGTAGGGCTTTTAAACCTAACTGCCTTATGCGGATATCCATAGTAAAAACCATGATTGGGGTAATTGCTTTTATGGCAGTAACTGCAGGGTATTTTTCTTGCCAAACAACTAGCAGCAACGGCCAAGAATCCTTGCCAGATCAGGTGAGCTATAATTATGATATTCGCCCAATTCTTTCAGACAAATGTTTTAATTGCCATGGTCCAGACGCCAATAAACGGGAAGCTGGATTAAGATTAGATATTGGGGTAGAAGCATTCAAAGCTTTACAAGAACATCCTAGTAAACACGCCATTGTTCCTGGAAAACCAGAACAGTCTGAATTGTACCTAAGGATTACTTCAAAAGACACTGGGTTACAAATGCCTTCTATTAAAAGCAGGTTGCCTAGGTTAACCCAGCATGAAACAGACCTGATCAAAAAATGGATAGAACAAGGTGCTAAATATGAAACACACTGGGCCTTTGTTACTCCAGTTAAACCTGAATTGCCTAAAATTGATGATAAGTCATGGGTAATCAACGAGTTAGATTATTTTGTATTGGCCAAAATGGAATCCAAAGGTTTGAGCCCCAATCCAATGGCGGATAAAGAAAGATTATTAAAAAGAGCCTATATAGACTTGATTGGGTTATTGCCAAGCCCTAAAGAAACAGAACAATTCTTGGGTAATACAGATCCCCAAGCCTATGAAAAAACCATTGACCAATTATTGGCCCGCCCACAATTTGGGGAGAAAATGGCCATTGGTTGGTTAGATATTGCACGTTACGCTGATTCACACGGTTACCAAGATGATAATTACCGTTCTCAGTGGCCTTGGCGAGATTGGGTGATTCATGCATTTAATAAGAATCTGCCTTATGATAGTTTTATTACCTGGCAGCTGGCTGGTGATTTGTTGCCACAGGCTAGCAAAGAACAGTTATTGGCTACAGGATTTAACCGAAATCACAAGATTACCGAAGAGGGCGGGGTAATAGATGAAGAATATAGGATTCAATATGTGGATGATAGAACAGCCACTTTAGGCAGGTCTATCTTAGCCATGACTGTAGAATGCGCCAAATGTCATGACCATAAATATGATCCCATCTCACAGAAGGATTATTATCAATTATCTGCTTTTTTTAATAGTGTCAAAGAGAAGGGTTTAGAATCAACAGTGGGCGGACCCGATACCTGGGCCAAGAATCCAAGAATGCGTATTACTCAAGAAGATCTGAAAACAACCCTTTCATTTGTACATGCTTTAGATACCAATAAATTAGAAGTATCGGTCATGGGAGACCTAGATACCATGCGCAAAACCTATGTTTTAGCTAGAGGGGCTTATGATGCAAAGGCAGAAGAAGTTGATGCTGCAACACCAGCATCCATACTTCCATTTAATAAACAGTTGCCAGCCAATAGACTTGGTTTAGCCAAATGGTTATTTGACTCAAAGAACCCATTAACAGCAAGGGTCTATGTGAACCGCATCTGGCAAGAGTTTTTTGGAAGAGGATTGGTAAAAACGGTTGCGGATTTTGGAATGCAAGGTGAATTACCCACTAATCCAGCCTTATTAGATTGGTTGGCTGTTGATTTTAGGGAACATGGTTGGAATATCAAAAGATTGGTGAAGCAAATACTCATGAGTGCTAGCTACAAACAGGCAAGCAATATCAGCAAGGAAAAACTGGAAAAAGATCCTTTGAACTTGTATTTGTCTTATGCGCCAAGACTGCGTTATCCTGCTGAAATTATTCGAGATATGTTGCTTGGCAGTAGTGGATTACTAAATGCTAGCATCGGCGGGCCAAGTGTAAAACCTTATCAACCACCAGGACTTTGGGAAATGGCTACTTCTGGAAGGGGAATCCTTAAAAAATATGTGCAGGATACCGGTTCAGCTTTGTATAGAAGAGGCATCTACACTTTTATCAAAAGAACAGTTCCTCCGCCATCAATGATGTTATTTGATGGTAGTAACCGAGATGAATGTCAAGTATCAAGGTATAGAACCAATACACCTTTGCAGGCCTTGATCATGCTGAATGATCCTACTGTAATAGAAGCATCCAAAGCACTATCGGATCAATTATTGATGCAGCAAAAAAATCCCAAAGCAATCATAGAAACGGCATTTCAAACCATACTATGTAGAAAGCCTAGTGAGCAAGAAATGACTGCATTACAGTCTTATTGGGATCAAGCCAAAAAGGAATGGAATCAAAAATCAAAAGAATGGGATAAGACCTTGTCTATTGGAGCGTATCAGCCCAAGACTAAGAATAAATTAGACTTGGTTGTGAGTATGCAAACCATTCAATTAATGTATAACATGCAGGAAGCTATTACCAAAACCTGATTATGGAAAAAGAACTATTAGAAAGAGGGTTAAACTTGAACCGTAGAAAATTTATCTCCAAACTAAGTTTGGGATTGGGTTCTGCGGCATTGGGTTCTTTGTTGATTCCTGATCTGTTTTCGGGTTCCAATAATTTGGAAGAAAATATTATGCGGGGCTTACCGCATTTTGCTCCCAAAGCCAAACGTGTCATTTATTTGTTTCAAAATGGAGCACCCTCTCAATTAGAAACTTTTGATTATAAACCACTCTTGTGTCAGATGATGGGAGAGAACCTTCCTGAATCAATCAGAGGTACCCAGCGACTCACGGGCATGAGTGCCTATCAAACCAGTTTCCCCTTGGTGGGTTCTTACTATAAATTCAACCAACACGGTAAATCAGGAGCTTGGGTTAGTGAATTGTTTCCGCATATGGCAGGAATTGTAGATGATCTCTGCATTATTAAAACCATGCATACGGAAGCCATTAATCATGATCCCGCACTCACGTTTTTTCAATCTGGAGCACAGCAAGGAAATAGGCCTTCTATGGGGTCTTGGGTAAGTTATGGATTGGGTACAGAGAACAATAATCTACCGGCATTCTGTGTGCTATTATCCAGAGGTAAGGGGAATGGTCAAGGGGTATATTCCAAGTTATGGACTAATGGATTTTTGGATTCAGTGCACCAAGGTGTTCAATTTAGTAGTGGCGAAAATCCAATCTTGTATTTACAGGATCCCGATGGTATGGATAGGGTTACCAGACGTAATATGTTGGATAAGATAGCAGCCCTAAATCAATTGGAAATGGATGCCTACGGCGATCCTGAAATTGCAGCAAAAATCCAGCAATATGAAATGGCCTATCGCATGCAGACAGCGGTGCCAGAAATCATGGATACTTCTAAAGAATCTGAATCCATAGTCAAACTCTATGGGGCTGATTGTTTGGTGCCTGGAACTTATGCAGCCAATTGTTTGTTGGCTAGAAAATTATCAGAGAACGGCGTTCGCTTTATTCAACTTTATCACCAAGGATGGGATCAGCACGGTAACCTGCCCAATGAAATGCGTGGACAGGCCATGGATGTGGACCAGCCATCTGCGGCATTAATCAAGGATTTAAAACAAAGAGGTCTCTTGGATGAAACATTAGTTATTTGGGGAGGTGAATTTGGAAGAACCAATTATTGTCAGGGTAAAATGCAACCAGATAATTATGGTAGAGACCATCACCCAAGGTGTTTTAGTATTTGGATGGCGGGAGGTGGCATTAAACCCGGCGTAGTGCATGGAGAGACCGATGAGTTTGGTTATAATATTATCAAAGATCCGGTTCATGTGCACGATTTTCAAGCAACAGTCTTGAATTTACTTGGATTGGATCATGAAAAATTAGTCTATAAATTTCAAGGAAGAAGGTACCGATTAACAGACCTCTATGGAAATGTTGTCAATCAAATTATTGCTTAAAACTATCGCATGAAAAGAAAAGATTTTATTCAAAAAACAATGATGGCTTCGGCATCTTTTTTTATTACCCGTGACTTATTGGCCAAACCCAAGGGACCTATTTATGGCCACAATGAAAAACGATATCGGTTTAATGAAACCTGGGGTAAGCTTAATCCAAACAAAACTCCTGTCAATGATTGTCATGAAATGGTGGAAGACAGCAGGGGCAGAATCATCTTACTCACCAATGAAACCAAAAACAATATCATTATCTATAATAAGTCTGGAAAATTATTAGAATCCTGGGGAACGGAATATCCTGGCGCACATGGGCTAACCATACAAACCAATGATACAAAAAATTATCTGTTTATCACAGATACTAATCGACATCAAGTTTATAAAATGGATCTTAATGGTAAAGTAGTACTCACTATTGACCCTCCCAAAGATTTATATCCCAAACAAGAGCAATTTGTTCCAACAGAAACCACCGTTTTACAGAACGGAGAATTCTATATTGCTGATGGATACGGATCCCAATATATTTTGCACTATAATATGAATGGTAAATTGCTGAACTATTTTGGTGGACGTGGTGATGGGGATGCCCATTTGGACAATGCCCATGGAATCTGTGTAGATGATCGTGGAGGAGCATACCCCACTTTAATAGTCACAGACAGAAGTAGGAATGCCTTTAAACGGTTTTCTCTTGATGGGAAATTATTAGAAGTCATAAAGCTTCCAGGAGCCTGTGTTTGTAGACCGGTGATTAAAGGAGATTATCTCTATGCGGCGGTTTTGCGTTCTCCTAATTTGAATACAGAAGGATCAGGCTTTGTAACCATCTTGAATAAGGACAACAAAGTGGTTTCTAATATTGGGGGATCAGAACCTAGCTATTTAAACGGAGTTTTGCAACCTATGTCTCAGCAACAAAAATTATTCACTCATCCCCACGATGTTTGTGTAGATGACGAAGGAAATATCTATGTATCTCAATGGGCATCTGGTAAAGTATATCCCTATAAATTCAGCCCAGTAGCATGATAGATGCAAGGAAAATAATGAAGACAACTAGTTTCTGTGGACTGGTGTTCCTAGGCTTTTTATTGCTTTTTGAAAATAGGGTGGTCCTTCCTATTGGATTGCAAGTAGCTGGTAAATTTCATACACTGCTGTTGCATTTTCCCATAGTACTATTGTGTTTGGTGTTATTGGCTGCTGTTTGGAATGAGCCGATGATGCAAACTACAAAATGGAAAAACTTTGAATCCCTTACTGTATTAACAACAGTTTCTACTGCCATCCTAGGATTCTTATTATCAATAGAGCAAACAGATAAAGGCGATACATTGTTTTGGCATAAATGGTCTGGAACCTTCTTAGCTTTTTTGGCTTATCTCTTTATTTTTTACAGAGAAAGATTCTTGGAGACAGTATTTAAACTTAGGATTGCTGCAGGTTTGATGTTCCTTGTATTAATCTTAACGGGTCATTGGGGTGGAACCATCACCCATGGAGATGGCTATTTAACAGCGGCATTTCAAAGCAATAAATCAGCATCATTAGTATTATCAGAAGTCCGAATCTTTAATGATGTGGTGCAACCCATTTTAGCAGATAAATGTGGCAACTGTCACAAAGCATCTGTGATGAAAGGTGGGCTATCTTTAGAAGATAGTATTTCAATTTTTAAAGGTGGCAAAAATGGCAAAGCCATTGTTGCTGGTTCAATAGACAAGAGTTTGTTGTATCAACGGTTGGTCTTGCCCATGACCGATAAAAAACATATGCCCTTAGCAGAAAAACCACAACTATCTGCTTCTGAACTAGCATTAATAGAACAGTGGATCAAATTAGGTTCGCCATTTGAACAGTTATTAGTAGCAAGACCTGAAACAGATAGTCTTAGGATAATGTCCATGCCTTTTATAGAAAATAAGTTGAAAAAAGCTTCAGAAAAACAGTATGATTTTAAAGCTGCTTCAGCTGATCAAATAGCAGCATTGAATAACAATTATTGTGTTGTAAAACAATTAGGGCTTTCTTCACCAGCATTGTCTGTTTCTTTTTTTGGCAAGGCAAATTATTCTTTTGATCAATTAAAAGCTTTAAAGCCCATTGCTAGTCAGATTGTTCATTTGAACCTAGCCAAAATGCCAGTTAATAATGAACAGTTAGATTGGATAACTAATTTGGAAAATTTAGAAGAGCTAAACCTAAATTATACTGATATTGACAATAATAATTTAAAAGTACTTGCCGGATTAAAACATTTGCATACTTTATCATTGGTAGGTACTAAGATTAATCAAAAAGGGCTTGAGACGCTATCTTCATTTCAGGAACTAAAGGCTTTATATGTTTGGAATACAGATCTCACATTGGCAGAAATGAAAACGCTTCAAACAAAATTTCCTGCTATTCAAATTGAAACTGGTTTTCAAGGAGCAGATACCATGATAATTCCTTTAAACCAACCCATCATTAATACCGCTTCAGGATTTTTTAAAGACAAGGTCAATATTTCTTTAAAACATGTGATCAAAGATGTTGAATTGAAATATACTTTAGATGGAAAAGAGCCCGATAGTTCCAGTTCCTTGTATCGTGCGCCATTTTGGGTAGATACTAGTTTTAAATTAACCGTAAAAGCATTTAAAAAAGGTTGGACAGCAAGCAAGCCTGTTAGTAGCCAATATTTTAAAGCAGGTATTCCAATAGTAACATCAACACTGCTTAGCCCTCCGGATCCTAAGTATGCATTACATGGCGATAAAATCTTAATAGATTTAGACGCTGGTGATCCAGGAGATTTTGGAACTAGGGCATTGGGCTATCAGAAAAACGATGCTGTAGTGGTATTGGACATGGGAAAACCTACAGAAATGCACGGCATGAAAGTGCTAAACTTACAAAATATTGGAGCCTATATTTTCCCTCCAGTTCAAATGCAAGTTTGGGGGTCTAACAGTTTACAAGATTGGAAAATGCTTTCATCCAATCATTATCAAATGCCTACTAAAATGGCCCCTGCAAGTACGCCATTTCTAAACATGCATTTTCCTACTGCAACCTACCGTTATTTGAAATTTTCCGCCAAGCCCATTGCTAAATTACCAGAATGGCATCCCGGGAAAGGGCAACCTGGCTGGTTTTTTATGAGTGAATTGGTAGTGTATTAATCTGCAAAATATGATGTGTAAACAAGTTTTTACTGCTTTGATATTATTGCTACTGGTAACATCTTCATTGCTAGATGCTCAAACTTATTCAAATACTAAATCTGATAAAAAACTGTCTCCAGTAAAAGATTGGTTGTTGTCCAATCAAAACTATAAAGCCAAAGTATTGTCATCAGCATATGCTAAGGAAATTGTATTAGAAAATGGGTTAGTCAAAAGGGTTTTTAGAAACCAAGGCACCATTGCTTGCATCAGTTTTCAAAACCTGACCAATGGTCAAGAAATCATTAGGGCTATTAGTCCGGAAGCTATTGTTATGGTCAATGGTCAGTCCTTGCCCATTGGTGGTTGGATAGGACAAAAAGAAAAAGCCTATTTGAAGCAAGAATGGTTTTCAAAAATGCAAGCGGATACTAGTGCGTTTAGATATGATTCATTTTCAGTGAGCCCCATTCCTGTTTATTTGAAATGGAAACCCAAGTCATGGGCTTCCAACAAACAACAACCCACTGGCAAATTATTGCGATTCCATTATACCGCTAAGCAGTCTGCAGTGCAAGGCTTACAAGTGCAAATTAATTATGCTTTATATGATGGCATTCCATTAATTGTGAAATGGGTTGAAATGGTCAATAGGTCTTCAAACTCAATAGCCTTAAATAAGGTCACAAGTGAAGTGATTGCTGCAGTAGAAGAGGAGAGTGCTGTTGTTGGTGCTACAGAAGAAGCCACTATACAAGAACATGCATTAACGGAAGATCAAAAAAAACTACTACCTGCCAAGGGTATGAAAGTTCCAGAAAGCATTTATATAGAAACCAACTATGCTTTTAATAATGCCATGCGCTATCCATTAAGTGATCAAACAACACACTGGAAAGTAGATACCAACTATACATCCCAAGTCAATTATAATTTTAGAACGCCTTGTTTGCTAGAAGTATATCCTGATAAGGCATACCAAATTGTACTCACGCCAGGTCAGACTTATACTTCAGTGAGAACACATGAGTTATTGATGGATGCTTATGATAGGGAAAGGCGAGGACTGGCTATTCGAAAAATGTATCAAACCATTGCACCCTGGACTAGTTCTAATCCCATATTTATGCATTTGGTGAGCAAGAATGATACAGAAGTACGTAATGCTATTGACCAGTGTGTTGCAACTGGTTATGAGGCGCTCATATTAAGTTTTGGTAGCCATATCAATATGGAAGATAGTTCCACTTCAAATATTGCTAGATGGAAGGCCAACGCAGCATATGCCCATTCAAAAGGTATTCTAATAGGAGGCTATTCACTGTTTTCTAGCAGACGCATTAGTGATGAAGATGATGTGATCAGTGCCGTAACAGGCAAACCCGGAGGTGCGTTTTTTGGAAATGCCCCCTGTTTTGGAAGTAAATGGGGTCTAAGCTATCGCGATAAAATAAAACTATTTTTTAGTCAAACCGGTTTTGATATTTGGGAAAATGATGGTCCTTATCCTGGAGACCTCTGTGCGTCTACCAAACATCCAGGACACAAAGGTTGGGAAGACAGTCAGTGGGAGCAAATGAAGATTCAAAAAGAATTATATAGTTGGCTCAATGAACAAGGGATTTATATTAATGCCCCTGATTGGTATTTCTTAGATGGCACCCATAAGATTGCTATTGGTTATAGAGAAGTGAATTTTTCTTTGCCACGTGAAAACCAAATTATCCTCAATAGGCAGAATATTTATGATGGTACTTGGAATATGAGTCCCAGTATGGGTTGGGGATTTGTACCATTGACCAAATATCAGGGTGGTGGCCCAGAAGCCATTTTAGAGCCATTACAAGAGCATTTATTGGATTACAAACAATTGATGTTCCAATATTATGGAGCTGGGGTTCAAGCCTGTTATAGAGGCCCAAGACTCTATGATACGGATAGTACCAGAAAAATGGTATCGTCTGTTATTGAATGGTATAAAAAGTATAGAAGTATTCTCAATAGCGATATTATTCATTTGAGAAGACCTGATGGTAGGGATTGGGACGGAATTTTACACGTAAATCCCAAACTTCCACAAAAAGGGTTCATGCTTTTGTATAATCCATTAAATGAGCCCATTACCAGAACTATTCAAGTGCCCCTTTATTACTCAGGACTTAGTAATCAAGTTAGCATTTCTGAACAAGGTAAAACCAAACAGCGCTTAACTTTGAACAGGGCTTATGAATTGCCATTAACCTTTACTATTCCTGCTAATTCATACACTTGGTATGTAATAGAATAATTAAAGTCCACCCTTGCCTCTATACAGTTTAATGGGTTTTTCCAATTGCAGTTTGAGTACTGTAATATAGCTATCCAGTTTATTGGAGGGTACATCTATGTAAACCAATCCAGGAACAGCACTCCAAGAAATTTTTCCTACAATCTTATGCTGTAGTTTGGTTTGATTACCCAAAATTTCTATGGATTTGATTTTTGTGTCAAGTCCTTTGAGCATGATGGGCCCACTGGTTTTTGCTTGTAAGAACAAGTAAAGGGTGGTGCTGTCTTTTGAAAGAGTAGTGGGTCCATAAAAATGTCCCTGAGGAATGCCACCTAATCTGTCAAATATGGCATCGCCATTGCGTTGATTCCATTTACCCAATTCTGTTAGTATGTTAACTTGTTCTTTGGGAATAGTACCATCGGCCTTTGGCCCAATATCTAATAACAAGTTACCTCCGTTTGCAACTGCGTCTACAAAAATGCTGATGACTTCATAGGGTGTTTTCCAAGCAGTATCTTTTTGTTGGTATCCCCAATTATTATTGGTGGTCATACATAGTTCCCACCATTTAAAAGCAGGCCTAGAAACAGGAAAATTTTGTTCGGGAGTTTCATAATCACCATAACCCTGGAGTCTACCATTAATGATGGTATTTGGATTGTCATTCAGCAGTGATGATCTAATGGCAGGGGCATTCCATTCTTCTGCACTATGTTCCCAGTCGCCATCAAACCAATATAAATCAGGATGATAATTTTTTGAAAGTTCATTTAATTGGCCATTTAAAAAATCTTGGTATTTTTTCCAACGTTCAGGTTGGTCTTTAATTTTGTATCTGCTATTATCTTTTAGAAAACCAGGATAGTCTGGATGGCTCCAATCTAAGAGTGAAAAATAAGCACCTGCTTTTATATTGTTTTTTCTAAGTGCTGCAAAAAATGGGGCAATCAAGTCTTTTTTGGCAGGGCTGGCATCCACCACATTGAGCTTATTTTGTTTTGTTGGCCAAAGTGCTACACCATCGTGGTGCTTAGTTGTAATGACCGCATAACGTGCACCGGATGCTTTGATTAAATTTGCCCAATACTCCGGTTGGTAGTTACTGGCAGTAAAGCCATTTAATTGTTTCATGTAATCCGGATAGGAGATTTCCTTATTATGAAAGCTCCATGATTCATTG
This sequence comes from Chitinophaga pinensis, assembly GCA_943372255.1. Lineage (GTDB taxonomy): Bacteria > Bacteroidota > Bacteroidia > Chitinophagales > Chitinophagaceae > Sediminibacterium > Sediminibacterium pinensis_M. The sequence goes on along the minus strand of CALRXZ020000014.1, from coordinate 1,701 downwards.
ATACCATTAACGGCATAGATTCCGTAATGTATAAAAATCCCCAGCTTGGCATCGGCAAACCATTGCATTTTGCTTTGAATACTATCAGAATGAATTTTTGATTGCGCTGGTGCTGCTATTACAAAACAACTGGCAATAAAGGCTATTGCCCATTTTTTTATCTGGTTCATACAAACAATTCTTGATTGAAAATAACCAATTATTGTTTTATCCAACTATGATTTTTAAATTCCAAAGAGTTGTCAGTATTTTCATTTAGGCATAAATGATCTAAATTTCAAAATACAGATTTAACCCTGTTTAAAAAACCTAATCAACTATGTTAAAGGGTAAAATATTGGATGACCAAACAAGATGTGAACATTATCATTCCGCTTTGGATGTGATTGCAATAAAGTTCAAGTGTTGTAAGGAATATTATCCTTGTTTTGAATGTCATCAGGAATTAGCAAATCATCCAGCTAAAGTCTGGTCAAAAAATGAGTTTGAAGAAAAAGCAATTTTGTGTGGGGTATGCAAAACTGAGTTAACAATAAACGAATACTTATCATCAGGCAATATTTGTCAATATTGCCACGCAAAGTTTAATCCAAATTGCAAAAAGCATTATGCTCTTTACTTTGAAGACTTATTATAACAACTAAGTAGCTTTTAAATACGCAATTCATGCTTTAACAAGGTATGGTCATTAGTCATTTTTTAAAAACATTCTTTTGATACCGTTTTTGACTTTGTTAAATATCTTTCTTAAAGTACGTCTATAACCCCCTTGCGGTTTAAAGTCTTTCCAAGGTGTTTGTTTCAAATACCTAAAGAATTCGTCTTTATAAACGGGTTGTGAGTTATAAGAAGTGAAAATGGGTTTAATATCCAAAAAGTGGATGATATATGGATTTAGGTCTTCTTGAAAGGCAAACCAGTTCCATTTAGGATCTAATTCTAGCCACCTATTTACCATTACTACATTTAATCCATATTGGTCTGGGAGTCTAACAAACTCTTTGTATTTGATTAAAGATTCCAATACTTGAGCCGCAATGCGTTCTTCTCGCCATTGTTTTGGTTTCATGAGCAATACTCCAGAATTGAAATATTTGGTCTCTGCTGATAAGCCAAGTTGCTTATAGTTGGGTATGCCACCCCATTCACAAGCCACTGTTTTGCCTGGATCTTGAGCCGCTGCCATAATATTGTCTCCTAAATCAATATTCCAAAATTCAGAGATATCAACTTGTACAATAGTATCTACGTCTAAATAAATCAGTTTTTCTACATCTGGTTCAATGGCATATGGAGCAAAAATTCTCAAGTATGCTGTAATTGGAAATGCAGAATTGTCTACAGGTATGGTTACATCTGAAGGAACCATATCCTTTGTTTTTACCCACCTAATGGTAATTCTATCAGGTGAAGCAATACTATTTAATTTCTTTTTTGTACCATCTGCAATACCATCATCAATGATATAAAAATCAATATGCTCTGGCGTCTTATGATTTAAGTCAATAGATTTTAAAAGCGCCGCAATTAAGATGGCATAGTGATTATCACTTGCTACTATGATATTGATATTATTATTTGCCATAAAAAAACTGTTAGAAAGGATTAAATTGATTTGCTTGTCATGACAGATTGGTAAACCTGCTTTATCAAAAGGATTGACTCTTCCAGACCTACTTTCAGTATACTAAATATACTAAA
>CALRXZ020000013.1:0-48637 GCA_943372255.1 Chitinophaga pinensis | reverse complement strand
GGGTCAAAATAAACTGTCATCCCAATCACATCTATTCCTATCAAGCTATCTAGAAATTGTTTGTTTTTGGAATTGATAGAATAAATAATCCCTTTTTCTTGAAATCGCTTAGATCCGGCAATACTAGATGCAAATAATGTTCCGCTAGTACAGTCAAAACTGATTCCCATTAAACCATAGGGACTATTACCAGATTCGTATTTTTTTGGAGGTAATTGCAACCATTTATGCATGATACCTGTTTGTGCAGCAACTCGGTAAATGATATTTTGATTTTGAGGAGGATTGTTTAAAACGGAAACTAGAGGGGCTGGTATACTATAAACATTTCCTTCTGCATCTAGACTAATTCCAGAAAGCCAACCTGCTTGTTTCCAACTACTATCTTGAAAAATTCTTCCCCTAAATGTATTTGCACTTGGTTTTGATTCCGACCCAGTTTTAATCAATTCAACCAAAACCAAACCCATTTGGTGTTTTTCGGAAGTGCTCAAAGCCGACCATAATGGATCTAGCCCATAGTTCTGAATAAACGCAGGCTCTTTTTGACAAGGTTTAATTTCTCGTTGGGCTATGGTAGAAGCTGAAACAAGTATCAAGTAACAAAAAATCAATGATTTATACATGATATAAAATGTAATTAGTACACCTTTAGCTTATTAAACTGCATAAATATCGCTTATTTTTTAGGGTACTGTCACCGCTATTTGAAAAATTATCTTGATTTAAATAATTAAAAATTGCCCTGTAACATGCTGCAATTCAATAGGATGCGGTCAAATTTTAAGTAAATATTATTGTTTTAGTATCAGGATATTCTGCTTAATTTTTTGTATTTTTGCATTCATTTAGTTATATAAATTAAAGAAAATTTGGTATTTCATGCAGAATTACTGCTAAAATACCAAGTAGTTGGTATGGAAAATGGGAAATAAACCTAGTTTTTTTACCTATTATTTAAATAGAATGCTTATGCGGTTCAAATATCTACTTTCTAAAAACTTAACGAGTTCATTTTTCATGCTCTTTGCATGTCTTTTTGTTTTGTTTTATACAACTCAATCTAGTGCACAAATTAGCGGTACTGTTTTCCGTGATTACAACGCAAATGGTACACGCAATACTGGTGCAGGATATAACGAGCCATTGGTTGATGGAATAACTGTTAAAGCTTATAACGCTGCAAATGTGCTGATTGCAACTGCGCCTACTGTAGCTGGTACATATTCTTTTAGCGTAGGCCAAATTGCTCCTGGTCTTAAAGTTCGTTTAGAATTTACAGGTTGGGAAACTGGTATTGATTATCCTGGTGCTTATGGTAGCAACAATAAATCAAGTATTCAGTTTGCAACAGCTCCAGCAACAGGCTTAGATTTTGGTATCAATTATCCTGGTGACTATATTGATGCATCTAATGCAAGAGTTATTGTGCCATCATATACTAACGGTAATAACCAAATTCCTGGTGCTTGGCCAGCTGCATCTGGTGCAGATAATACCTATGCATTTAATTATGGAAGTGGTGCAGTTGCCGATGTAATTAGCAACATGGCACAAATTGGTTCAGTTTGGGCTACAGCTTATAGCAGAAAAGCTGATAAATTGTTTTATGCTGCTTTTGTAAAAAGACATGTATCGCTTGGACCTCTTGGCATGAATGGAATTTATGTAACTACTGGTGCAAAAGCAGTAAACAATATAGGAAATACGGGAACCTTTGTAAATTTAAACGCAATCAATCCAGCATTTGATGCAGGCAGTTTACCTGGCAGAAATTTTGCTCCTGGAAATCAAGATAGAACCCAGCCCAATAGAGATGATTTGACTGCCGGTAATGTGTTTGATGAAGTAGGTAAAAAGGGAATGGGCGGTATGGCCATATCTGACGATGGAAGGTATTTGTACATCATTAATTTAAACGATCGTAAATTATGGAGAGTTGAAATTGGAACAGCTGGAACGGCTCCAACTTTGGCTTCTCAAATTGTTTCTTATAATGCATTTCCGGTTGTTGCTGGAAACAGTACTTTCCGTCCATTTGCTGTTAAATTTTATAGAGGTGCCATTTATGTAGGTGGCGTTTTAGATGGTGTTAAGCCAGATAATTCTTCAGTAGACAGATCTGAATTAAAAGCATTAGTGTTAAAAGTTGATGCTTCTGTGGTTCCCGGTACAGAAACCTTTACAACGGTTTTAGATGCACCTCTAACTTACCAACGTAGGGCGAATATGAATACTGGTTTTGGCGTGAATAAAAATTCCAATTATGTAGATCCCAATGGAACAATTGCAGCAGCCACACTTTGTCAGGGTTCATGGCATCCTTGGGCTAGAACATTTACAGAAGTTGTTGTGCCTCCAGGATCCGATAAAATTATTTATCCTCAACCCATGCTAAGTTCTTTGGATTTTGATCCTGCAGATGGTTCTATGATTTTGGGAATCACTGATAGAACTGGGCATCAATCTGGTAATGCAAACCTTGCCCCAACTAGCATGGGAAATAACACATTATATACATCCAATGCGGCTGGTGATATTTTAAAAGCATCCAATAATGGTTCTTATACCGGTTTTACTTTGGAAAGTAATGGTACAGCAGGTAGTTTAACAACCAATGGAGCTGGTAATAATGAAGGCCCAGGTGGTGGAGAATTTTTCTTTACTGATAGATATCAAGCAGGTGCTGGTGGCGCATTAGGTATTGGAAATACAGCAAATGGTACTAACAATGGTACTTCTCATGAAGAAACAAGCACAGGAAGTATTGCCATGTTTCCTGGTAAAGAACTAATTGCAACTGCGTTTGACCCTATCACCACATGGTATACCGGTGGTGTCAGATATTATTCAACACAAGATGGTATTGCCAAAGATGGTAAAGTATTATATCAAGGTCAAGACGTTAGCGTTTTTGGTAAAGCCAATGGTCTGGGTGATTTAGAAATTATTTCGGCCCCAGCGCCAATTGAATTGGGAAATAGAGTTTGGCTTGACGCTGATGGTAATGGTATTCAAGATCCCGGTGAGACTCCAATTGCAGGCGTAACCGTAGAATTGGTAAAAGCCGGATTAGTAATAGCTACAGCAACTACTGATGCTGATGGTAACTATATTTTCAGCTCAGATCCAAATGGTCTAACAACTGGTTCTAATATTTATAATCTTGTTGATTTAACCGCCAATACTGCATTTACCATTCGAATTCCAAATGTAACAGGTGGTTCAAAGCAAGCTGCATTGGGCGTGAATGATTTGACTATTGCCAATACTATTGGTGGTACTAACGCTGATGAAATTGATAGTGATGGAATACTAACTGGAAGTAATGCAGAAGTAAGCCTTACATCAGGTGTTGCCGGAGCAAATGATCATAGCTATGATTTTGGATTCACAACAGGCGTTCCATGTGGATGTGGAGGAGGATTAGAAAGTAAGAGCTTGGGCGATGCGGTAGGCAAGAGGGTCTTTAATAAAGCTGTTAGCAGCCAACAAGGCCCAGTTAACTATAGTAAAATGCCTTCAGTTGAAAATAGGATTATCCAAAACCAAATTAATGGAGTTGGAACCAAGCTTACCTTAAGTGAATTGTTGCCTAAGCAAATCAAGGGTACTAATTACAAGGCTTTGACTACAACACCTGCTGATATTCCTAGCATAACTAATGCAACTGATGTGTTGTCTATTGATTTTGTCTTAAATGATCAAGCTAAAGCAGTTTCCTTTGCCACTAGAACACAAGGTGAAGTATATGATCACACCAAAGCTATTTGCGATAGGTTAAAAGGATCAGAGTTATTGAGTATTGAAAATGTAACTATCAATAACATCAAATTTGTTAGATACAATTTGAAAAACGCTTTAGGTCAAATGGAATATGCCATGAGTTTTGCAGTTGGTGCAAAGTCTGGTAGATTGAATTATACCATTCAAAGTAATTGGTTAAATAGAGATTATACTGCTGATGAAGTAATGTATAACGTGCAACTTTGGGCAGTATCTCCTGAACTGGTAATGAATATGGCCAGTGATATTGTGACTAGGTTAAATGCAAATATGCCAGTCATTGAACAATTAAATAACAATTTGCTTCCTAAAACCTATGTAACAAAAGGTAAACGTGAAGCAGAGAATCTTGTATTGAATATTGTAAACAATAGCAGTTTTACCAACGGGTATATTGAATTACAAGAAAAAGCTAACGAATTGTCAACCAGTTTGATTACTAGAAAAGTACCTTTTTCCATTGGTGCTAATGGTAAAACTGTTTTGACCATACCTGCTAGTGATTCATATGAAGCTTCTATGTATGTGTATATGAATGGCGTAATACAAGATCAACTATTTATGGCCGATGGAAATTGGGTAGCCAATATTAATCCAGCTACATCTACTTTAAATTCATTTAAAGTAGAGAATGATTCCCAAATGATTGTTGAGAATAAAACAGATTTCTTATTATTCCGTAACGTGAAAGTAGAAGCTAGCAGTCCTGATTTTGTTTCTGTTTACAAATTGCTAAGAGGTGGTGGAGCTCCACAAGACCTAACTGGGTACAAAACTTTGCAATTCAATGCAAAAGGTTCTGGAGTTGCCTTACAAATTATATTGGTAAAAAATGGGATTCAAAACTGGGACGACCAATATAGATTGAGAATTCCATTATCTGCTACCAATAAGGACTACAAAGTTAGCTTGGATGATTTCAAATCTGTAAGCAACAATGCTAAGATTAATCCCAATGATATTACAACTGTTGTATTTGCTTTGGAAGTAAGTACAGGTAGATTGACTAATATTTCTGCAGACTTTAATAGGGTATTGTTCTCTAAAACTGACTTTAAATACTTAAGTAGTTTAACCTCTACTGACGTTAATGTATTCCCTAATCCTTCAAAAGGCAGCTTCAAAGCCAGCTTTAAATCTGCAGAAGTTGCTGATTTAACCCTTTATTTAACTGATGCAACAGGTAGAAGGGTTTATAGTAAATCTGTAAAAGCGCAGATTGGAGAAAACCAAGTACCGGTAGATTTCATCCCCAAACAGGGTAGTATTTTAACTAATTATATCCTTTCTTTAGATGGTAACGGATTTAAGTACCAGCCTAAAAAAGTGATTATTGAATAAGCTTTTAAGCCCCTACAAAAAGAAAAGTCCTGGAGAAATCCGGGACTTTTTTTTTACATTTTTGAGAAAATAATTAATAAACCGCAAAAAATACAAGGAATTTGGTATTGTTCTGGGTCTTCGGATTTTGTTCTTTTACAGTGTTAATCAATTATCAAACGCTAAAAAATATATATTATGGCGCTCGAGATATATGGTTTTTTTCTTGGTTTTGGAGTTTTGATGTATTATTTACATCAACCTAAGAAAGCCAAAGTTGCACAGAAAAAATAATAATTCCCTACCCCCCTAAACTTATCTAATAAAATTATAACCTAATTTTATTTTAATCGTATCCAATAAAGGCGCCCGCTTATCAGGGGCGCTTTTATTTTAAGCATTCCCTAGTTCTTTTAAGGCTTTTACAAGTACGTCTAATTCTGTGGTTCTGGTAAATACATTTGGCGTAATTCTACAACCATGAACAGCAGCACCGTCAATTGCAACTGTGTATATTCCGTATTTTTTTAATAAAGTTTCTGCTAAAACGCCTGGTTTCATTCCCTTTATACCCACATTGGCAATAGCGCAAGATCGTTTGGGGTCAGTTGGGGTATACAATTCTACGTTTTTAAACCCTCTAACCTTAGTTGTCCAATATTGCTGCAAAAAACGCAATCTGGCTTCTTTTTTCTCGGCCCCAATACTATTATAAAAGTCTACAGAATTACTGATGGCTAAATCGGAATGAACAGGGTGGGTACCAATATGGTTGAGTCTAGCAATATCGGTTCCTGGTCTTTCACCATCGGCCAATAACGGCCAGATATCACCTGCTTTTCCATTTTTAACATATAAAAATCCTACACCTAATGGAACTGCCAGCCATTTGTGTAAACTAGCGCCATAATAGTCACAGTTCAAATCCGGAATGCTATAGGGGAATTGGGCAAATGCATGAGCGCCATCTACTAATACCTCTACTCCTTTGCTATGGGCCATATCGCAGATTTTACGAATGGGTAAAATATGCCCTGTAATATTGACCATATGAGAGACCATGATCATTTTGGTCTTGGGGGTTATGGCATTTGCATAAAAGTTCACAATCTCCTCATCTGATTTGGGATCCATGGGAAGAGAAAGCACTTTATTAACCACACCATGTTTTTTTGCAACCAGTTTAAACATATCTAACATGGCGCCATAATCCTGTTCTACCATAATGGCTTCATCACCTGCTTGCCAATGAAAACCGCCAATAATCATGTCTAATGATTCTGTTGTATTTCTGGTGAGGATTAATTCTTCTGTAGTACAGCCTGCTATGGCGGCCACTTTTGCTGCCGCTTTTTTCTTATTATCAAATTGTACGGTGCGCATATAGTAAGCACCTTGGTAATTGACTTCACGAATATGATCTAGATATGCTTCCAAAATAGGAGTTGGGAGTATATTATAATATCCATTTTCTAGGTTAATATAGTCTGGTTTTAACCTATAAAAGCTACGAATGCCTTCCCAGAAATCGGGATCCTCTGCCAATAAATCTGAGGACTGATTTTGACTTTTTTGAATCCAATTGGCTAATGAGTCCAAACTCATTGTAGCGCCTAAACCCGCAAGAGCCAAGCCTTTGATAAAACCACGTTTGTTCATTTTGGTAAATTATTAAAGAGGTGTATATATTTATTTTAACGCATTCAGTTGATTCAAATAACGAACAATATCTGCTTCTTTTTTAAAGTCAATTTTATTTTGTAATAACCATTCTTGTTCATTCTTACCAGCAGGTGCCATTTGTAAAATGGTTTCCTTATTGAGTTTTTTTAAAGGATTTACAACATAATTATTAGCAAGAAAATATTTAACCTCATTCTTGAAATAATAACGTTTCATAGTGCCAAATAGTGAATCACCTTCCATTAATTTCCGATTGTCCATTTTCAACAATTGATATTTTCCCTCGTTCAATATTTGTATTATCTCTTTAATAGGTACTTCACTAACATAGGGTTCTGTAATCCCATTTAAAAAACTTGCTGTAATGTTTTGCGGATCATTGGGCTGGTGAAATTGTATTATTTTAACCAAACCTTCATTCACAACTTCCTCTTCTCCATTAGGTTTTCTATAGTAAATTTCATGTGAAGCCATATTCAATTTTACATCTTGTTCCCATCTTTCTTTTTTATTCCGACCAATTAATGTTGCTGCCTGCCATTCAGCTTTCCAAAATGCACTCCCAGTAATTTTATCGTAGGGGATCTTATTTGATAAAGTTCCTCTTCCATAAATATTAATAGTGCCATCAGACTTGGTAGACGGTATGGTTTCAATCAATACGCCTCCCTGGGCAGCAACAATAAGTGGATTGATACAGAAAAACATCAGCAAAACTGATAAGAAGGATCTTAGATTGGAAAATCGTTTTTTCATAATTAGATTACTTTATTAAACACGTCAATTTAAGTCATTCCTTGCTTATTACCATACATTCACGTTCTCACTTAGAATATTGATTAAGTTTGCGTAATGAATGCTTTTGTCAATACCAGTAAAATTATTATTACTTGTCATAAATGGTTGGCTCCTGCTTTAGCCAAGGAAGTGGAAGCCTTAGGGTATCAACGTTTTCGAGTTTTTCAAACTGGAGTGGAACTGGAAGGGACCATGGCGGATTGTATTAAATTGAATCTGAATCTTCGTTCTGCAAGTCAGGTGATGTATTCTTTAAAAGCATTTATTTGCAATGACCCCAATGAATTATATCGGAATTTGGTTACCATTCCTTGGGAAACAATGTTGGTGCCAGATGGCTATTTTTCAGTGACAAGTAATGTGTTCCATCCCACTATACAAACCAATTTATTTGCTAACCTTAGGGTCAAAGATGCCATTGTAGACAGGATGAGAGAAACAACTCAGCAAAGACCTTCTACAGGATCTGAACTTAGTGGTGCAGTGGTTTATTTGTTTTGGAAAAAGGATGAAGCAGAAGTGTTTTTAGATACCTCAGGTGAAACCTTGGCAAAGCACGGTTATAGAAAATTACCAGGTAAGGCCCCCATGTTAGAAGCGTTGGCTGCTGCAACCATTTTATCAACCAAATGGAATAAAGCAACACCGTTTATAAATCCTATGTGTGGTTCTGGAACCTTAGCAATTGAAGCTGCATTAATAGCTAGTGAACGCGTACCTGGTCTCTTGCGCAACAACTATGCGTTTATGCATATCAAGGGTTATGATAATACAGTTTATCAAAAAGAAAAAGCGGCAATTGTAGCCAATGTAAAACAGGATCTCGAAAACAAAATCATAGCGTCTGATTTAAGTGATAAAGCCATAGAAATAGCCAAAATTAATGCTGCAGCGGCGGGAGTGGAGCAGCTAATTGATTTTCAAGTTTGTGATTTTGAGTCTACCCAACTTCCGGAAACCGAAGGATCAGTCATCATGTTTAATCCAGAATATGGGGAGCGGTTGGGCGATGAAATTGAACTCAATGCCACTTATGCGCGCATGGGCGATTTTCTAAAAAATAAATGCAAAGGATATACCGGATATATCTTTACTGGTAACCTAGACCTAGCTAAAAAAATCCGATTAAAACCTAACAGAAGAATTGAGTTTTACAATGCTACCATAGATTGTCGTTTATTAGAATATGAATTGTATGCTGGTACCAAAAGAACGGATAAGCTTTCTCCTTCTCAGGAAAGTCAATAGTACTAACTGCTTTTATTTACTGAAAATCAAAGATTTATTTAAAATAAAAGGTAAAACACTTGCATCTGGCAGATTTGATGAGTAACTTATAGGAACCAAATCTTTCAGTTATGCAAATGCATCAATATCACATTGTTTCGCGCATAGCTATTTACTTGCTAGCGGTCATCATGATTATTTTCGGCGTCTATTATTTTATCAATCCCCATGACTTGTTTTTGTATATCCCATCTATTCCTGGGGGCATTCTTTGGGCTTATTTTGTGGGTGCAGCATTTATCTTGGTGGGTATTTCATTTATCACCAACCAGTATGTAAAATTTGCTGGTTATCTCTTGGCAGTGCTTTTAATCATATTTGTGATTGGGGTGCATTTTCCCAATTGGCTAAATGCAGGGGACAAAGAAATGAAGGCGTTGGCTCTGATTAATATTCTAAAGGATACTGCTATTGCTGCTTTTGCCTTGCATATTGCAGCAGGAGCACACCATCAGCATTTGCATTTAGAAGATGCTGACTAGATTAGAACCTGAAATGAAATTTGTCTGGGACTACACTGATCTGGATGTCTTTGGCGCTGATTAATTCACCGTCAATTTGAATATCTGTTTCCTGTTCCAAATGAATATTAACTTCTTTGACCAAACGATGGGTTACAAAGGGTAGGTGTAAATGTTTGCCTTTTTGCAAAACAGGAAGATATCTTAATCGCCGTAGCAAGTTGAGTTTGCCACAAACTAAGAGGTCAAAATAACCATCTTGCATGTTGGCATTTGGTGTAACAAAAAATCCGCCACCGCTTCTAGAACTGTTATTTGCAATAACCAATAAATATTGCTGATGCCAAGATTCTGTTTCGGTTGTAATTTGAAAATACTTTTCTTTAAAACTAAAGACCTTTAAAATAACGGCTAATAAATAGCCAAGATGGCCACCTAAAAAACGAATGGCTTGCATAAAGCGTATGATCTCTCCATCAAAGCCAATACCCAAGCAATTGATATACCACCATTGGTTTATTTTACAAGCGTCTACGCATTGTACATTGGCTTGAATCACTTGCTCAAAAATGGCTGCGTTGTCTTTGTCTCCATAGAGCTTCCATGCAAAATCATTGCCAGTACCGCATTTGAACAAGGCCAAGGGTAGTTGGCAATCTGGATACTGGTTGATAAAATAATTGAGTGTACCGTCTCCACCAATGATCCAAACATCAGAGAAACTTTCAAAATGATTTGGCCAGGTTTCTTCAAATATTTGAAAAGAAATGCCAATTTTTTCAAGAGATTTTCCCAACCATTTGGCTGTATCTTGAGCACTTCCTTTTCCAGCCTTGGAATTGGATAATATGGCAACTGCTGTTATAATCATGAGACTTATAGGAGAGTAACAAAACAGATTATCTAGAGATGGAACCGTAAAATGTCATTGGTTCCCTATTCCTACTCAGAACATCTACCTGGCCTGTGCCATCTGTAAATATGGTCATATAAAATGACTGAATAGTTGTGTTTTTATCTTCCGCCTTTATTACAACCTGATATTTACCCTTCTTCTTCTCCATAAATTCGTACTTGTATTTCAGGATGCTAAAATTGATACTGCCGTCAGTAAGATTAATTTGTGCTGTATAAGACTGACCATAATAGGGTAGCACTCCAACAACGCTATCTAGACTAACTTTAAAACTATACGGATCTGTCATTTGCTTTTTTTCAGAGCTTGCAGTTGCGTATGCCTGTGCCGTAAAGGTAAAATCTTGTTCCTTTAGTATTTGTTCGTAAGCGTTTTGTTCTTTTAAAACTACTTGGGCACTTGTTTGATTTATCCCAAAGAATAAAACTAAAAACATTGAAATTATAGAAGACAAATTAAACTTAGGCATAACTATTCTTTTTTGAAAGTTGATATGGCCTTAGTTAAAGGTCATTTAGAAAGCAATTTAACGGAATAATAGGATGCTGCCTTCTTTTATAAAAGGTTTGTTTCCTGGGCCAATGCCTTTTACCAACCAATTATATTGATCTCTTTCCAGAAGCCTACCCTGAAATGTGCCATCCCAGTACTGGTTAATATTATTTGTGCTAAATACAGTTTGCCCCCATCTATTAAAAATGGCAATATGGGTAACTTGTACCTGTACTGCTCTAAAATATAATCGGTCATTGATGCCATCCCCATTGGGAGAAAAAGCTGTAGGTAGATAGACTTCAGGGCCTCTACCATATTTGATACAAACCGTATCCCTATTGGTACATACACTGTCTTTTCCCCAAACCTTGATGGTATAACAGATGGGGGTGCCACCTGTTACAGTAGGGTTGGCAATTCTGGTATCATTAAGACCTGTACCAGGTAACCATTGATAACTATTTTGTGGCGATGATTTTACCGGCATTTGATAAGGCAGGTCATATGCAATTACCGTATCTCTACCCGCATAAGCACTAGGAATAGGATAGACAAAAGGCACTTTTGTAACAATCCCAGTACAACCTTTATCCGTAGTAATAGTAAGCATTATAGAGTAACCCAATGGCACTGTATCCGAAAAAGTATAAGCATAAAGCGGATCCTTGGCATTAGAGAAATTATTGGATCCTCTTACAGTAATATGATCCCATTTATACTTGATAATCTGTCCAGAACCAAAACTGGACAAATTGACAAATTGCATGGGGGAACCAGCACAGATAGGGGTTTTCCAATCAAAATCTACTTTTAAATTGTCATATACTTTTGCAATGGTTTTTACCGTATCGCGGCAGCCCGAAGGATTACTTACAATTAAGGTTACTGAATAATCACCAGATGTTGGATAAGTATAAATGGGGTAGATTCTGGTTGATGAATCGGTTTGTATTTCAGGTACACCAAAATCCCAGCGATAGTCTAGGCTGCTATTATTGGCATGATTGAATAAAATGGTTGTGGTAGAACAAGAAACTGGAAGCGCGTTTAGTACAGCCTTACATTCCACCACATTAAGTTCTAATTCTCTTCTGTGCACATTAATCAGCACCCCATTTCTCCATTCTTGTATGTCAAGACAAATAGTATAATTACCCATTACATCGGGTATGCCAGAAATAATTCCGGTAATTGGGTCAATACTTAAATTGCTATTCATACCAAAGGGTTGAAACAAAGAAAAGTCATTGGCATAGCCGATGGTTCTTATTTGAGATACCCCAACCGTTGTGCTACCTGCAGGATCTCCTATTAGAAATTTGAGTTCATCCCCATCAGGGTCTTGATAGTCTATTTTATATAGTAATGGTTTTCCAACACAGGCGCCTATAATGGAATCTGTTCTTGGAAAAGGACTACTATTAATTGGGGATATGGTTCCAGGAATTCTCGTATGATACGTAAGAGATGCTCCCGGCTCTGGTATGCCAGCTACAATTTCAACCCCTCCATTCCAGGTCTCTGTTAAAAGATTTTTTTGTGGGGCATTGCGGCAACAATCACTCATATAAACCAAATACCCATTTGGGTCAGAAGGCAGTTCAATGTTTCCTGTAAATTCATAAAGGTCATTACAGATATCGGGAGGGTTAATAGTGCATGACTGGATCTTAGTTACAGCCAATCTTTGTTTGGAACTTTGAACGGGTTTTAATTGAAAGACCTTGGTATGCGGAAATCCTGGAATATTATTAAAAAACCAAACCACAGGGGCATTAAAATCGGCAAAGCTTTTGCAGTTGCGATTGATACGCACTACTATTTTATAGGTATTGGTGTTGCCGTTTTGAGATAGATACTGATACGTGATTTCCCCTCCCATGTATTGACCTGCATGAACTTGACTTAGGATAAAGCTCATAAATAGTATGATGATGAAAGAGTGGGTTTTCATGCAAGTATGAAAATAAGGAAAACTTAAGAGGGAATGGGGGGATTTTGATGAAGTGGAATTGTACTAAGCCAAGCCAAATCAACAGATTTGTTACTTAAACTTATCCATGATTGATTGCCATTCCTAGATTATATTTGAAATAGCTTGTCAACTAGCTTACTAACACGCTTATTATAAGAAAATGAAAACAAAACTTCTTTTTGTTCTGCCCTGTTTAGTTTTTTGCTTTTTTGGAAAAACTCAGGATAGAATCTCTACGTCCATCAACAGTAATTGGCAGTTTATAAAAGGAGGGGATACATCAAAAATGAATATCCAAAACAAATGGGTATCTGTTTCCATTCCGCATACATGGAATGCCAACGATGTAATGGATGAAGAGCCTGGATATTATAGGGGAGTTGGTTGGTATAAAAAAAGTATCTACCTCCCAAAAGCTTGGAGCCAAAAAGAAGTCTACATCTATTTTGAAGGGGTAGGACAGGTAGCCGATGTTTTTATCAATGGCAAGTCAGTGGGAAAACATGTTGGTAGTTATAATGCCTTTTCATTTGATATAAGCCCTTTTCTGAATTTCTCGACTAATGATAATACGCTGAATGAATTGATGGTTAGGGTAGACAATAGCCATAATGAAAACATACCTCCTTTATCTGCAGATTTTACTTTTTATGGAGGTATCTATAGAGACGTTTACCTTAAAGCGGTAAACAAAATTCATTTTGACTGCGATAATTATGCAAGTACTGGTGTTTTTATCAGAACCCCAATTGTTAGCGAAACTAAAGCGGTGTTGAACATTAAAGGGGCTTTTGTTAATGGATCCAACGCTAAAAGAAACATAGAAATACAACATAAAATTTATGATGCTCAAGGAAATTTATATTCCGAACAGAAAAAGGTATACAACACAATTGCAGGTCAGAAGTTAGCATTTGAACAGGAGTGGAATAGTCTTAAAGGAATGCATTTATGGTCAATTGAAGATCCTTATCTGTACAGAGTGGTATCTACCATTTCTGATGCTAATACAAAGGAAAAGCTGGATGAAATTAGCAATCCACTTGGGTTTAGATGGTACAAATTTGATGCTCAAACAGGCTTTTCATTAAATGGCAAGCCAATTAAATTAGTGGGTGCTAGTAGACACCAAGACTTTAAAGGTCTGGGTAATGCGCTAGGGGATGATATGCATGTACAGGATGTTTTGCTGCTAAAACAAATGGGAGGCAATTTTTTAAGAATTGCACATTATCCTCAAGATCCTACCATCTTAGAAACCTGTGATAGACTTGGGATATTAACTTCAGTGGAAAGCCCCATAGTTAACCGAATTACAGAAACAGAAGAGTTCTCCAAAAATGCCAAAGACATGCACCTAGAAATGATTAGGCAGCATTTCAATCACCCTAGCTTGATTATTTGGACTTACATGAATGAAGTGCTCTTAATGCCTAGATATAATCGTGGGTCTGAACAGCAAGAAACCTATTTTACTGCAGTTGCAAAATTGGCTAAAGAATTGGAAGCGATTACCCATGATGAAGATAGTATTAGGTATACCATGATTCCCAATCATGGAGCTTGGGATCTTTATAATAAAGTGGGTATAACAAAAATTCCCAAATTGGTTGGCTGGAATCTTTATCAAGGTTGGTATAGCGGAACCTTAGAAGATTTTGGAAAGTTTTTGGACAAGCACCATGCGGAATTGCCAGACAAACCATTGTTGATTACTGAATACGGTTCAGATGCTGATATTAGATTGCATAGTTTTAAGCCAGAGCGATTTGATAAATCAATTGAATACACAACCATATTACATCAATCTTATTTAAAAGACATGATGAGTAGGCCTTTTGTTGCGGCAGCCATGATATGGAATTTGGCTGAATTTAATTCTGAACAGAGAGCAGAGACAACGCCTCATATTAATGCAAAAGGGCTTTTAACCTGGGATAGAAAACCCAAGGATAGCTATCGGTTTTATCAAGCCAATTTATTAAAGACTCCTTATTTGCAAATTGGATCAAAGGAATGGGATAAAAGAACAGGTTTTGCCTTGAGTGCATCAAACTTAACCTGTATTCAACCAATGGCTTTTTTTACAAATCAAATGAAAGTTACGGTTAGTTTGAACGGTAAAGAAATTGGAACGGCTATCAGCAGTCAAGGAATTGCCAATATGGATATTCCTTTTGTAAATGGTCTGAATGACATCATTGCCAGTTCCAATGAAAATGGGTTTCAGGTTTTGGATCATGTGACTATTCAATTTCAATTGTTATCACAGAATTTAAAAAATCCAAATTTGCCTTTCCAAAACATGAATATTAGTTTAGGAGACAAACGCTATTTCTTTGATGCAGTTGCAGGACAAACATGGATTCCTGAACAAGAATACCAGCCTGGATCATGGGGTTATGTGGGAGGGCAGTTATTTACTGTTCGTGGTAGCACCAGAACTGGTTATGGCACTACCAAACATTTAATTGGGTCTGATTTGGATCCAATTTTTCAAACACAGAGAACGGGTATTCAACAGTTTAAATTGGATCTACCCAATGGGACCTATGATCTTTCTTTACTTTTTGGCGAATTATTGTCTCCTGCTAAAGCAAATGAGTTGGTGTATAATTTAGGAAATGCCGCACCACCGGAAGAGTTTAAGGAAAGGAGTTTTAGTGTGTCTGTTAATGGGCAAGAAATATTATCTGGTTTGGGGAGTAACAACTATTTAGAGCCTCTTCATGCTATTACTACTAAACATAGAATTGTGGTGAAAAATAATGAAGGAATTACCATAGATTTTAAAGCCTTGTTGGGTGAAGCTATTTTGAATGGGATTCAAGTGAGGAGGGTTTATTAAGGCATTTTTAAAAATGGATTAAATTATTTAAAAAGTATAATTGATTGTGTATGTTACCCAACCGTTATTACAAACCAGAATTAGATATTCTTCGACTTTGCGCTTTCTTGTTTGTGTTTTTTACTCATCGAATGGATTTGGCACCCATTAATCCTGAAGTCTATTATTGGGGTCACCATATTAGTTTGGTAGGTGTTTTTGGAGTACCCTTATTCTTTTTTCTAAGTGCTTTTTTGATTACTGAATTGTTGATTAAAGAACAGGAACAATTTGGAAAGATCAGTATCAAATCATTTTATATTAGACGGATCTTGCGCATCTGGCCCTTGTATTTTGGATTCTTTTTTGGCATGGTCTTAATTACGCAGTTTACAGACCTATTTGGGCATATTGCTGGAAATACCCAATTGGCTTTTAGTTTATTTGCAGGTAATTGGCATATTACTTTTAATGGATGGTTAAAAGCTTATCCCATCAATCCTTTGTGGAGTATTTCTGTTGAAGAGCAATTGTATATTCTATTGCCTTTGATTATTTATTATACCAGTACCAAAGGATTAAAACTATTTGCTTGGGTGGCATTAGTTGCGGCTTATGTTGCCATTTTGTATTATGCCCAAAGACCTACTGTGAAATTTAGTGGGGAATGGACCAATAGTTTTGTTCAATTCCAATTCTTTTCAGCTGGTATTTTGATAGCGGTTTATTTGAAAGGTTGGCAACCTAAATGGGGAGCTATTCCAAGAGTCATGTTATTTTTAGCAGGATTGGCTTGTTGGTTAATTGCTTCTATTGTTTGTGAAGTGCATGCAGATGCTCCACATACTTCCACCATTCCCCAAGCTATTAGCGGATGGTTATTGATTTTAACTGGGGTGGTCTTGTTCTTCTTTGCTTTATATGGTGCTTCGGTGAAAAACTTTCCTAAAGCACTGCTTTATTTAGGTAGGATTTCTTACGGGATGTATATTTTTCATATTACATTCTTCTGGATTGTATACCGAATTTTCAAAGTGGAATTGGTTGATTTTAGTGAGATGATTGGGCTGAAGCAGTGGAGTAATGATGTGGGATTTGTGCTTGCGTTTATTGCAACATTTGTAACTGCGTATTTGTCCTATAATTATTTTGAGAAGCCGTTTTTGAGAATGAAGAAGCGGTTTACGTTGGTGGCTTCGAGGGATTAGGTCTTTCTTAGCGAACGGGGGCGGTGAGGTTGAAAACAATTGGGCTTAAAAGAAAACAGTTTTCCGGAAGTTTAAAACGTGGCCAATCAAAGCCGATAATGTTTGAGAAACTATTGTTAGCCCATATCAAATCATAATTATCATTTGCAGCATTTTGAATAATGGGTAAACAGTAATTTCCTTTTTTTAATTTCTCAAAATAGATGGATGTATTTGATAGATTAAATAAGCTATCAAGTAAATGTTTTGATATTGAATTGCTGGATGCAATTTGAATGATTTCTATATTATTTTTTATTTTCTTGAAAACTACAAAGCTGAAGCCACTTCCAAGCCTATAATCATTAATGGTGCCATGGATAAAATGGAATAATTCTTTGTTTCGTTGGTTGGTTTGGCTAAAAGAAACAATAGCATTTGATAGAATGATGGTTAATAAAAGGAAGAATCGTTTTATAGCAACTGACATGTTTTGAAAATTGATGATACATCTAATTTAAGAATATTATTCGGGCGTTCAGAAACGTTGCAAATGGTATTTGCAACGGCATTTGCAATGGGTGGGGGAGCTTTTTGAAGCGTTGCAAATGGTATTTGCAACGGTATTGTCTGGGTTGGGTGAGCTTAAAGTAGCGTTACAAATGGTATTTGTAACGGTATTGTCTGGGTTGGGTGAGCTAAAAGTAGCGTTACAAATGGTATTTGTAACGGTATTGTCTAGGTTGGGTGAGCTTAAAGTAGCGTTACAAATGGTATTTGTAACGGCTCATTTTTGGATTGGTTTGGAGGAGGGTAAGCTCCGTCAGAACAGGATTAGCTGCGCTGTTCCTCGGCGTGGGGGCTTACCCAAACGCCTTCCACGCTGTCGCGTGGGGGCTTTTTCATTTATTCGCTTATGAAAGCGCGCTTTCAACGCTTATAAATAAAAAAGCCCTTCCAACTTCGTTGGAAAGGCTTTTGTGCCCAGAACAGGAATCGAACCTGCACTACCTTGCGATAACAAGATTTTGAGTCTAGCGCGTCTACCAGTTCCGCCATCTGGGCATTTTTGATTAGCCTCTGCTAACCTACCGTTTGATCGGGTTGCAATATTACGGTAACATTATAACTCAGCCAAAATCCTGTCTAAATATTTTTTACGGAAATAGAATTCTTTTACTTGCAACAGCTTTTCTTGGGTAAGAGTATTGCCCGGATGATTTTCCAGAGTCGCTTTAACAGGTTCATATATTTGGGTATTTAATTGGTCAATGGCGGTTTTGATGGCGGTTTTGGTTTCCGGTTCATCTGCGTCCATGAGTTGTTCGTTTAGATCCATCACTTCCATGAGAAAATCAGGGGAGAGTTGGTATTTCTCGTCTTCTACTAGTAAGCCAGCTTCTTTTAAGACATATTTGACTAGGAGGTCTTGGTTTTGAAGGGTTTGATAGGCTTTGTTCACCAAGGCGCTCATTTCAAGGGCTTTTTCCTTTTCATCCGCTGAGCCATTACCATAAAAATCAGGATGGAATTGACGGCTTAGTTGATAGAATTTCTTTTTTACCAGTGCTTGGTCTGGTAAAAAACTTTGTTCTATATCAAATAATTCAAAATAGTTCATGAGGCTTTGCTTAATGTTCCTGCCAGATATGGCCTAACTTTACGGACAAATCTAACACAATGCTGGTACTAGGGCTTATTAGAGAGGGAAAAATTCCCGCAGACAATCGCGTAGCATTAACACCTGCCCAATGTAAATTCTTAACCAGCAATTTTCCCGATATCCAGATTAAAGTGCAGGCTTCTCCGAATAGGTGTTTTAGCAATCAGGAATACCAACACGCAGGCATGGAAATTACCGAAGACCTGAGCGGTTGTGATGTATTGTTGGGGATTAAAGAAGTGCCAGTTAGCCAACTCATTCCCAATAAAACTTATTTATTCTTTTCCCATACCAAGAAAAAGCAAGCCTATAATCAGGGGCTTATGCACGCCATGATGGACAAAGGCATTACCCTCATTGATTATGAATGTCTGGAACACAAAGATGGACAACGCATTATTGGCTTTGGTTTTTTTGCTGGCATTGTGGGTGCACATAATGGCATCATGACTTATGGTAATAGAACAGGCACTTACCAGATTGGAAGGGTGGGAGACGTAAAGGATTATAGAGAACTGATCCATACTTATTTTGGTTTAAAACTGCCTCCTATTAAGATTGCAGTTACCGGAAGTGGCAGGGTAGCGCATGGTATTGTAGAGATCATGAACCTGATGGATGTGCAAGAAGTAGAAACAGAAGAATACCTTGAACGCGAATTTGACTATCCGGTCTATACCCATTTAAAGGGTAATGATTTGTACAGGCACAAAATCAAGGGAACCTATTCCAGAACTGAGTTTCATGAAAACCCAGACCAATTTGAATGTTTGTTTGCGCCTTATTTGTCACAAACGGATATTTTGATGAATGGCATTTATTGGGAGCCCAGGATTCCGCGTTTGTTTGAAATGGAAGACTTGAAAAGACCAGATTTTAGAATCCAGGCTATTGCCGATATTACCGATGACAAAAACGGTTCCATTCCTTGTAACCTAGGTGATGCTACTATTGCGGATCCTGTTTATGGTGTCAATAAAATCACCGGTGAAAAAACGGCACCATATCTAGAAGATAGTATTGACCTGATGGCTGTTGGAAATTTGCCCAATGAATTACCCAGAGATGCCAGTCGATTTTTTGGAGAACAATTAATCAAACACGTATTGAACGATATTAGAAATGGCGGTAGCCCTACTATTGCAAATGCCACTATTTTACAACGTGGACAATTAACAGAAGGATTCCAATATTTGGCTGATTACGCAGCACACTAATCCATAAAAAAAGGCTGCCCAATGAGCAGCCTCTGTATTTTGAGTAGGAAAACTAAAGGTATTGGAACCATTGTTTGTTTGGATCCCAGTTTTCAAAAGCTTTGGCAACAGCTGTTAAGAAAGATGCGCCAATGCTACCATCCACAATACGGTGATCATAACTCATTGATAGATACATCATATGACGGATGGCAATGATATCGCCTTCAGGCGTTTCCATGACCATGGGTCTTTTCTTAATTGCGCCAACGGCTAAAATAGCAACCTGAGGTTGTGGAATAATGGGTGTTCCCATCAGTGATCCAAAAGTACCCACATTGGTTAAGGTAAAAGTACCACCCTGTGTATCTTCTGGTTTCAGTCTGGTATTTCTAGCTGCATCGGCCAAGCCATTTACTGCCTTACTCAAACCAACAATATTCAGTTGGTCTGCGCCTTTAATAACTGGAACAATTAAGTTACCCGTTGGTAGGGCAGTAGCCATACCAATATTAATATCCTTGCGTAAAATCACATTCTCTCCTTCAATAGAGCAATTGACCAATGGGAATTTTTTGATTACTTCAGCAATACACTCTATAAACATAGGCGTGAAAGTGAGCTTAGTGCCTTCACGTTTTTCAAACTCGTCTTTCACTTGGTTACGCCAATTAACCATATTGGTAACATCGGCTTCTGTGAAACTGGTTACGTGTGGGCTGGTATGCTTACTGTCTACCATATGTTTGGCAATCAGTTTGCGCATTCTATCCATTTGCTGAATTTCAGTTGCACCACTAATGGTAACTGAAGCAGGATTAGAAAACTTGCCAGAACTAGCTATAGGTGCAGACAAAGGAACAGTAGAAACTGGTGGAATAACAGAAATAGGAGCCGCCACAGGTGTAGCTGCAGTTGTAACTGAAACGGGTGCAGCTATAGTAGAACCCCTGAATTCTGAAGCTGTTGCGTCTGCTGCCGCTTTCATAGCAGCTTCCACTGTCAACCCCCCTGGCGTTTCTGTTGGCACTGTTGGCAATTCTAGTATTGCTGGTATTTCTGGCACTGGTGGGGGCACTGGTGCCACAGTTGCTGCTGGCGCGATGGCTTCTACAGGTGCAGCAACCGGAGTTGGAGCCATTGGTTGCTGGTATATTGGCGCAGGAGCAACTGGTTCATGATATACAGGAGCAACAGCAGGAGCAACTGGTTCCTGATAAACAGGAGCAGCAGCCACAGGCGTAACAGGTTGTTGGTAAACCGGTGCAGGTGGCGCTTGGTAAACAGGAGCAGGCTGATAAACAGGAATTTTACCAGCTTTCTTGTCTGCCACATATTGCAAAACGTCTTTTTTAGAAACCCTGCCGTCATTTCCTGTGCCAGGAATTCTTTCTAATTCGCTCAAACTAATCCCTTCGCTATTGGCAATATTCAACACTAATGGAGAATAAAAACGGTTACCAATAGGCTTATCAGGTAATTCGTAAGCAGATGGGGTATAAGGAACCTGAGGTTCAGGAACTGGGGCAACAAAAGCTGCAACAGGAGCTGGTTCAACAGGTGCTTGATTTGTTACAGGTGCAGCAACAGGCACTGGCACTACAACTGGTTCAACTACAGGAGCAGGTGTGGGCGCTGCAACAGCGTCTACACTAGTTTGAATGCGAGCAATGACGGTGCCAATTGGCACAACATCATTCACATTGAATAAAATTTCAAGTAGGATTCCTTGTTCTGTGGATGGTACCTCACTGTCCACTTTATCAGTGGCAATGTCTAAAACGGTCTCATCATGTTTCACAAAATCGCCCACCTTTTTATGCCATTTCAAAATGGTGGCTTCCATGATACTTTCGCCCAGTTTGGGCATCACCAATTCAGCAATTGCCATACGATCGTCCTTTTTAAATTGGATAATTTGTTATCCCTAAATCCTTGATGCTCTTCTACAAAAAACAACTAACTAACAAATGTAGAAGTAAGTATTATAAATCTTTTCAATGGTTATCCACAATTAACATTCTCAGCAAATTAAGGGCATTGGTAGCGGTGAGAGTAATATTCCTCTGCCTATCATAACGGAACTGAAAAGACTTAGCAATTACTTGTTTTTCATTGGCCACTGCCATCCAAACCAAACCCACTGGTTTTTCTGCTGTTCCACCATCAGGCCCCATGATTCCACTAACAGCAATAGAATAATCCGTTTGCATGAGCTCTCGTACTTTTTTGGCCATCTGTTTTACCGTGGCTTCGCTTACCGCACCCTGGGTATTTAGCGTTTCTTCTGAAACTTCTAAAATATTGGTTTTGATGCTATTGTCATAACTAACTACAGTTCCTTTGTAATAAGCAGACGCACCTGGAGCACTTGTCAACAAATGAGCAATATAACCTCCGGTACAACTTTCAGCTGTAGAGAGTGAGGTGCCGCTGTTTTTTAATAATTGCGCCACAACAGTTTCCATATTCTCGTCTTTGTCCGTGACCAAGAATTCCCCAACTGCTTTTTTTAATGTTTCAAAATACCGGGCTACCTCTTGTTGAAGCAAAGCTTTGTCATACCCAAAAGCGCTGAGTCGCAAACGCACCATACCATAATTGGGCAGGTAAGCCAGTTTAATATGTTCGGGCAAAGCTGCTTCTTCTTTGGCAATCCTTTCGGCTAAAAAAGATTCTCCAATGCCATAAGTCAATAATGTTTGGTGTTCTAAAAATCCAGTTTTAAAATAAGTAGGAAGTAAGGGAAGCACATGCTCTTTCATTAAACCCTTCATTTCATGAGGCACACCAGGCAATGAAATAAATACCTTGTCTTCTTTTTCAAACCACATGCCAGGAGCGGTACCCTTTTCATTTTTAAGCACTTTACAAACATCCGGAACCTCAGCCTGTTTGGCATTTCGCTCAATCATGGGTCTTTTCAGAATGTTTTCAAAAATATGGGTCACATGGGCAAGGGTAGCTTGATCCACTACCATTTTGCCGCCAAAGTATTCACAGAGTAAGGGCTTGGTAATATCGTCTGCTGTTGGCCCCAAACCGCCAGTAATCAAAATAATGGAAGCGCGTTTGGCTTCTTGGTCAAGGGCTTCCCAAATATCGTCCCAGTTGTCTCCAACTGCTACGCGATGGCAAACTGGGATCCCAATCATATTGAGTTGCTGCGCCATCCAGGCACTATTGGTATCAACTACTTGACCAATCAATAATTCATCCCCAATGGTAATAATGGACGCCAGAACTTTTTCCATATTTGCTGCTTTGGGCTGCAAGTTAAGTGCTAGATTCGCTCAACTTAAAAAAAACGCTATGCAAGAACAGAATTTTCAAAACCATACCCGTTTGGTGACCCTTTATCACAAGATTACTTACCCAGCTTTATTAGCTGTTTTAGTGGGTGCAGGAGTAAACCTTGGAAACAGTACCAAAGACAATCTTTATTCTGCCTCTTTAATTTTTGCTTTGGCAATGGTGGTAGCTGTGACGCTCTTTTATGCTCGGGGTTTTGCGCTTAAAGCCAATGACCGTGCCATTAGAGCCGAAGAAAATTTTAGACATTATTTACTAACTGGCAAGCCTTTGCCACAAGGCTTGAAGCTTAGTCAGATTGTGGCTTTGCGATTTGCATCAGACGCTGAATTGCCATCATTAGCCGAACAAGCACTAACAGAAAAAATGGGACAAAAATCCATTAAAGCCGCCATTAAAAATTGGAAGGCAGACTACGAAAGGGTCTGAAAAAATGGTTCCAATTTAGACTTGAATTGGGGTGGCATGGCTACCCGTTTCATAGTGGCAATATCAATAAAATACAAAGTTACTTTCCCTGTGGTGAGTAACTTTTTCTTTTCATTAAAGACCTCGTGGTAGAAACTGATCTGGTGTTTATCGGGTAATTCCCTCAATTGTGTTTTAATGGTGATCAGATCATCATAATGCGCTGGACGCAAAAAATTGGCATGCATTTCTACCACAGGCATTTTTACCCCCATGGCTTCCATGTCTTTATAGGTAAAACCTAGATCACGAATACATTCGGCTCTACCTACTTCAAAATACTGGGCATAATTGCCATAATAGACTATATCCATCTGGTCTGTCTCTGCGTATCTTACCCTAATCTGCGTGCTGTGTTCGTACATAATTCCCAATTTGTTGACAAACTTACACCCCTTATCTGTTTTTCCACAAAACTTGGAACGGTGTTTGCATCACTTACACGAATCATACCTTTAAATACTTTTACTTTTTGTTTAGAAATAAAGGGAAACCTTTGTTCAAAGCCTGATCCCATTATGAAGCCATTGATCCGTTTAATGCTTGTTCTTTGCCTTGGGCTAGGAATGCAATATCACCTAGGGGCACAGTCAACAGCAATTTACAATGACCCAGACGCCAGTTTTAAACAGGCCAAAGATTGGTTCCAACAAGAACAGTTTGGTCTGGCCTATCCCTTATTCAAATGGTTGTCAAAAAATGACCAGACCAATAGCCAGGTTCCTGAACAACTAAAAGCAGAATCTCAATTCTATGCCTTGGTTTGTGCACTCAAACAACAAGACAAAACCCAAGAAACTGCCGCTTTGGAATTTGCAGCCATGAATCAGCAAAAAACATTGGTTCAAAGAATGCGCTATCATTTGGGGGAATACTATTTTCAACAACAGGCATTTGCCAAGGCTCAAGAGCAATTTGAACAAACTGGGATTGCCAATTTGAGTAATGCTGAAATTGCTAGTTTAAAATTTCATCAAGCTTATGGTTATTTTGTGATGAAGGATTTTAACAAAGCAAAACCACTCTTTAATACCGTTAGACAGTTAGAGCAGGATCCCAATTATATAGAAGCTAATTATTACTATGGCTTTATCTGTTTTTATGAAAAGGATTATAAAGAAGCATTGGCCGGTTTTAGAATTGCGGAGAAGAATCCCAATTATCAATTAGTGGTTCCATTTTATCTCTCTGAAATCTATTATTTCAATGGTCAACCAGAACTGGCTTTACAAACAGCCCAACAGGCGCTTTTAAAAGGTGGACAGTTTTATGATTTGCAAATGCGTCAATTAGCGGGTCATATTTTATTTGAACAAAGATCCTATGACAAAGCCCTGCCTTATTTAAAACAGTACGTAAGTGGTACAGAGAAAGTGCGCAGAGAAGACCTCTATGAATTGTCATATTGTTATTATGAAGCTTCTAATTGGCCGGGAGCCATTGAAGGATTTAAGCAATTGGGCGGCGGGGCCGATTCCTTGGCACAGAATAGTATGTACTTATTGGCCAATGCCTATTTGAAAATCAATGACAAGGCCAATGCCAGAAATGCTTTTCAATTCTGTGCAGCCAATAATAGCAATACAGTACAAAAAGAAGTGGCCAGTTTTCACTATGCCAAACTTTCTTATGATCTGAATTTTATGGATCTGGCCCTAAAAGATTTGCAAGGATTTATTGCCAAATATCCCAAGTCTGTTTATCTGCCTGAAGCAAGGGAATTGATGGTTAGTACCCTTAGTCATTCCAATAATTTTAAAGAAGCATTGGTACTATATGAACAGATTGGAAGTAAAACAGAAAGTCTTAAACAACTATATCCTTCCTTGGTATTTGGTCGTGCGGTAGAATACGTCAATGACCAACAATTAATCAAAGCAGATTCGCTATTTGCTGTTATTCAGCAATTACCCAATAACCAACAACAACTGGCTTTGAGTCAGTTTTGGAGAGGAGAGATTGCCTATAGAATAGGCAAGAATGAAGAGGCTGTAGTGGAATTAAGTAGCTATTTAAAAAATCCAAGAACAAATGGACAGGCTAGCGTTTTAAATGCACAGTATACACTTGGTTATGCACTCTTAAAGATGAATAATTATGGTGCAGCAAAAGCCAATTTTGAACCAGTAGCCAGCAGGGCTTCTGCTAGTTCAGGTGCTATTGAACAGGATGCTTTTTTGCGAGTAGCTGATTGCGAGTTTATGCTCAAGTCATATAAAACTGCTTTAAAACAATACGAACAAATCTTGGCTTGGCAATTGCCCTCTGCAGACTATGCAGCATTTCAAAAAGCCATTATTGCTGGAGCATTGAATAAACCAACGGATAAACTCAATCAATTAGAACAGTTCCAATCACAGTATCCTCGCTCAGCTTTGTTGCCAGACGTACAAATGGAAATAGCCAACACCCAAATGTCTAGTGAAAATTATGCTGCGGCTGTAATAGCATTGGAAAAGATTTTAAACAATCCCAAAGCAGCCAATTATCATCCTGAAGTATTACTCAAATTGGGTGTGGCCAATTTTAACCTTGACAAGAACACCGAGTCCTTGGATTATTTTAAACAATTGGTTAAAAAATATCCCAATGCCGCTCAGAGCAATGACGCGGTTGATTATATCCGTAACCTATTTGTTGCCAAACAACAGCCAGGTGACTATGTCACATTCATGAAAGAAAATGGCAAAGATGTTTCTAACCAGGAAGCAGATTCCTTGAGTTATAAGTCGGCCATGATTCGTTATGAAGCAAAAGATTTTGTAGGCGCGCAACAGGGCTTTGAAGCTTATTTAAAGGAATTTGCAAAAGGTAGATATCAAATGGAAGCGCATTATTTTAGTGCTGAAATTGCCCTATCTAATAAAAACAATGCACTTGCCTTGCAACAGTATCAAGCTGTAGCAGACCAAGCCCCCAATAGATATGCAGAGAGAAGCGCTTTGCAAGCAGCAAGAATCCTCTATTTTGAAAATAAGGACTATACTGCTGCAGCCAAATACTTTGGTCAATTAAAAGCAATGGCTACGCAACAAGAGAATAGGCTAGAAGCCATGCGGGGATTATTGCGTTGTCAGTTTAAAACAGAGCAATGGCAACTAGCAGCTCCCAATGCACAAGAATTATTGGCAGAAAAAGGAATTGCTACAGATGATAGAACCATGGCTAATTTGGTCTTGGCCAAGAATAACCAATTGCAAGAATTATTTGCTCCTGCATCTGAAGCTTATAAAACTGTAATAGCTGCTGGAAGATCTGAGTGGGCTGCAGAATCACAATACAGATTGGCAGAAATTCAATTTAAACAACACCGTTTACCGGAAGCTGAAAAAGCCGCATTTGAAGTAATCAAGAAATGGGGTTCTTATGAAGCATGGGTAGCCAAGTCTTATTTGTTGTTAGGCGATATTTATTTTGAACAGAAAGACCTCTTTAATGCAGAAGCCACATTTAAGAGCATTGTAGATAATGCCAGTTCTTTGGCTGTGAAGAAAGAAGCCCAACTCAAATTGGATCAAGTGTTGGTAGAGAAAAACAAGACAAATAAAATTGAACAGCAGTAAACTGAAAATATGTCTATCCTGAAAAAAATATTGTGTTTATTGATCTTGGTGCTCACATTGGCCCCCGTGGTTGAAGCGCAGCAAAAAAAGAAGCAATCAAGTAGTAGCAAGAGCAGCAAACAAAAAACTAGTTCCAAGAAATCTAGTTCAAAAAAGTCTAGTTCAAAAAAGTCTAGTTCAAAAAAGTCTAGCTCCAAAAGCAGTTCCAAGAAGTCTTCTTCCAAAAGCGGCAGCAAGTCAACAGCTTCTAAAAAACAAAACTTAAATGAGGCTGATGATATAGCAGCAAAATTGACCAAGGAAGCTTTGGAAGACACCAGTCATCCAAAAGAAGTTGTGATTACCTCAGCTTTCAAACCATCATTAAAAACAGCTGCAAAAATCAATTTTACCGCTGCAACACCTTTGGCAGACACGGCTAGATTGCAATTATTATATCGCGTTCCAGCGCAAAACCTTTTCTTTTCTTATCAGCCAGTTCCAATTAAACCCATTGCCATGGCCATGGATTCTGTAGAGCCTTGGAAGAATAGTAGGTATATCAAAGTAGGTATTGGAAATTTTAGTACCCCCTTTGCAGAAATGGGTTTGTCTTTTGGAGACGGTGTTACAAATACAGTTAGTATTCTTGCTACACACTTATCTTCAAAAGGGAAAATACCTTTTCAGGAATTTGGAAGAAACAAATTATCGGTCTTGGCAAATTTTCAAACCAAGACTGCCCATGATTGGAGCGCCCATGCTTTTTTTGACAATAGCAGACAATACCTATATGGTTTTCAACCAGCTACTATTCCTTATACCAAGGAAGATATCTTACAAAGATTCAACACATTGGGTTTTGATTTGGGCATGAACAACAAATTGGTAGGCGAGAATGGATTTAGCTATCAACCAAAAATTGGCTTTAGGTATTTTTCAAATAATAATAATGCCAATGAAGTCAATTTGATTGCTCATTTGCCTTTTACAAAAACCTTTTCAAGGGTCTATGCCTTTAAGATGGGTCTAACTGCAGACATTGCATCCTATAATGCTCCAATGATTCCCAACCCATTGAAAATTCAAAACAACCTTTTTTATATTGACCCCAGTTTTCAGTTCAATACCCCAAATTTGCGTTTGAACTTAGGGATCATACCTAGTTGGGATAATGCAGCATTTAAAATGCTACCCAATTTAACGGCTGAAGCTAGCATTAAAGAAACGGGTATGACTGTAGAACTTGGTTGGAAGGGATCATATCAGAAAAATGGCTACCGAACACTGGCGGAATTCAATCCTTTTATAGACAGACCTGATACCTTATGGAATACCAGAATAGCCGAGCAATACTTGGGTCTAAAGGGTTCCTTGGGCAATCATTTTAGTTTTGCAGGAAGGGTCTCATTTATGCAGTTCTTTAACCAACCCTTGTTTGTAAATACGTTCTCAGACGGAAGGGCTTTTAATATTTTGTATGATAGCAGGGTAGAAGCCCTTAGAATTAAAGGAGAATTGGGATATAAGGTACAAGAACAGTTTTCTTTGATGGCTGGGGTGAATATTACCCAATTCACAAAACTGTCTTCTAATGACAAGGCCTATGGCTTGGTACCCATGGAATTAACAGGTTCTTTAAAATGGAAACTTCTTAAAGACTTACAAATTAAGGCAGATGTGTATTTTAGAGACGGGGTGCCTTATTTGTCTAAAACTTTGGTTAGTCAGAAGCTGGATCCAGCAGCAGACCTGAATTTAGGGGCTGAATTTACGGTTCTACCTAGGCTTAATATTTGGATTCAAATGAACAATTTGCTCAATAATACTTATCAACGTTGGAACCAATATGAAGTGTTGGGATTCAATGTTTTGGGAGGAGTTGTATATTCGTTCCAATAAATTTCTTTTCATGCACCAGTATTTGTTGAAATACCTTGTTTTAAATCAGCAATTGCCCATTCCAAAAGTGGGTATTTTCAGCATTGAACAGGTAAGCGCGCAGATTGATTCAACCAACCATTTGTTGTATCCACCGTCTCAGGTAATTAGGTTTAGTCAGGAATCCGTAGCGGCAGATAGGCATTTCTATGATTTCATAGTTAATGAAACAGGTTGGGAATTGGTAGACGTGATGCGTAATACTCAAAAATTTGCTCAGCAATTATTAACCGATGCCCAAAATAAGCAAGGTGCCATATTGCAAGGAATTGGTACTTTGAAAAAAGAGGCTGATGGTCATTTGATGTTTTTTGCAGACCGTCCCTTAGAGTATTTATTTTCTCAAGTAAAAATTGATAAGTCAATCAGTTTGGCAAAAGCTGCTACACTAAAACAGTCAGCCTATAAAGCCAAAGAATTGGAAGGGGATGAGTTAAGAGAATTATTAGGTCAAGCTACAGATTCAGACGCTACCGATAACTGGTGGGTTTATGCATTTGCCTTATTACTCTTGGGTGTAGGTGCATTGTTGTTTTATTATGTTTAGTTTCCAATTTCCTTGAATGAATCAGACCATCCATTATCAAGAATGCCCTGCCTGCCATAGTGCAGATATTGTTTTTGCCTTAAACGCAAAAGATCATACGGTTTCTGGGGAAAATTTTGAAATCTGGCATTGCAATCAATGTAGTCTCAGATTCACCCAAGACATTCCTTCATTGTCTGCAATAGGACCTTATTATCAATCGGAAGAATATGTGTCTCATTCTGATTCACAAAAAGGGCTGATCAATAATTTATATCATCGCGTTCGCAACCATACTTTAGAAACCAAGCGTAAATTATTGCAAACCGTTACTGGCAAGCAACAAGGTTCACTCTTAGATGTAGGTGCGGGTACAGGTGCATTTTCCAAAACCATGCAGGATGCTGGTTGGCAGATTACTGGACTAGAACCAGATGAGACCGCTAGAAATAATGCCAAGCAATTACACGGTTTAGATTTGCAATCACCTGATCAAGTATACCAGTTGGCTCCGGCACAATTTGACGCCATCACGCTTTGGCATGTGTTGGAACACGTACATGATTTACAAGGCTATTTAGAAAATTTTCATCGCTTATTAAAAACAAGCGGAAAGTTAATCATAGCTGTTCCCAACTATACTAGCAAAGACGCAACAGCCTATGGCGCTTTTTGGGCGGCTTATGATGTGCCCAGACATCTCTACCATTTTTCACCCGCCAGCATGCAGGCTTTGGCAAAGTCAAAAGGATTTCAAGTAGACCAAATGAAGCCTATGTGGTTTGACAGTGTGTACGTAAGTATGCTCAGCGAAAAATGCAAAACGGGTAAAACCAATTTGTTGCCCGCCATTTGGAATGGCATGCTGTCTAATGCCAACGCTATTGGTAATGCGGCTAACTGTAGTTCTGTGATTTATGTTTTGTCTAAAACTACTGCTTAATTAAACCTGATTTCAAACAAAGCAGGCCACCATTTTCCTGTTACATAGAATGTCTTTGTGTTAGGATTATAAGCAATTCCATTAAATGATTCTGCACTACTATCCGGGACATTGCTTTTCTTTAAGATATCTGTGAAATCTGCCTTTGCTTCTACCAAACCCGTTTGGGGATTGATTTTGATGATCTCGTTGGTTTGCCAAATATTGGCATAAATAGAGCCGTCTACCCATTCCATTTCATTAATCATGGATACATAACCATTGTTATTGCTCACACCCAATGTGCGTTCAATTTTAAAGGTTTCAGGGTTAACAAAATAAATATTACTACCTCCTGTATTGATGATCAAAGATTTTCCATCGGTGGTCATTCCCCAACCTTCATAGGGCCAATCAAATTCTTGGGGCAGTTTATTAAAATTCAAATCGTATACAAATACCTTGTGTTCTTGATAAGTGAGTTGGTAAATTTTACCATTTAAAACAGTAATCCCTTCTCCAAAATAGTCATCAGAAAGTTTGACGCTTTTTTTAATTTTTCCAGTTTTGATATCTACTTCTAAAAGTTTGCTACGGCCCTTGTTGCCTGTGCTTTCTAACAAATTGCCTTCATGCAACAACAGCCCTTCTGTAAAAGAACTGGTATCATGTGGGTATACATTTAAAACCGTATAATTCAATGTGGCTGGTGGTGGAATGGCTGCTGCAGAACTATTGTTATTGTCAGAATTGTTATTGTTTTGGTTACAAGCAGACAAACCAAGGGCCAACACCAAGATGGAAAAATATTGCTTCATAGAATTTGATTGCTTAAAAATAGGAAAGAACCTTATTGTAAATAGTTAAAAATAAAGCAACATTAGCTCTGCTGCTTTTTCTCCCATAATTGGCGTGAGAGCCACCCCCATACCATTACAAGCAATGGCTACAAATACATTGTCACTTACTTGACTAAGCAAGGGTTTCTTGTTTTCAGTAAAGCCCATGATGCCGCTCCAATGGTCATCAATGGTATATTGATAGGAAGGATGAATATGATCTTTTAAAAACCCTGTTAGTTTGTTTTTAATTAAATCTGTAACGGCTGTTTCTGTGGTTTGTTCTGTTTCAAAATCTGCATTGCGCGCACCACCCAATAAGATTCTATTGCCCAAGTTGCGCCAATAATAAAAACCTTCATCAAAATGAAAAGTACCATTGAGTTTTAATCCATCAATGGGTGAGGTAACTATGACTTGCCCTCTGGCCGGAATTATATTCAAATCAGGGAATAAAGTATTGCCATAAGCATTGGTGCAGAATAAGACTTGGTTACAAGTAAAAAGTATTTGTTGTGTAGTATGTAGGATAATGCCCTGTGGTTTTTTCTCCCAAAACACTACTTCCATGCCATTCAAAATAGATACCCCGGCGGCCTGTACTTTTTGAATAAGTGCACTCACCAATTTGCCACTATGTAAACTTCCTTCCAAACTATTTTCTACCATGGCATCAAAACCCATCATGCCTTTTTCAGCAATAGCAGCGTCACGTCTTACAAAGGTTTGATCCAGATCCGTTAGATCTTTTAAGTGTTCATTGAGCTCGGCCAATTTTTCATCTAATTGGTCAAAATGAGTATAGTCTTTGTTGATACATTCATAACCACCACATGGATCAAATTCTATTTGTGCTATGCCAAAATGAGCTTTGATTTTTTCAATGCCTAAATAGCGCATTTTAACCACTTCCAAACTGGTGTCTAAACCCATTTGTTCAATATCATGTATGATTTCTGTGGGGCTTCCAAAACAGGCAAAACCAGCATTGCGGGTAGAAGCTCCCAATGGAATATTATTCCTTTCTAAGATGGTAATTTTAAGATAGGGGTTCTTCTTTTTAAGTTCATAAGCCGTCCACAAACCCATCAATCCTCCACCTACAAGGATTACGTCCTGGGTAGAATAAAAACTCTCTTTTTCCCAAACCGATAGATTGCTCATGATTCAAAGATAGTCAAATGAAAAAAGGAAGCACCAACTGATACTTCCTTTTTATATAAAAATTTGAACTTTTATACGTTGAAACGGAAATGCATCACATCTCCATCCTTAACTAAGTATTCCTTTCCTTCAATGCGTAACCTGCCATTTTCACGGCATGCAGCTTCACTACCATATTTTACAAAGTCTTCATAGGCAATAACTTCTGCCTTGATAAAGCCTTTTTCAAAATCGGTATGGATCACGCTAGCGGCTTGTGGTGCTTTCCAACCCTTGTGAATGGTCCAGGCACGTACTTCTTGAACTCCAGCGGTAAAATAGGTATCTAGGTTCAAAAGTTTATAAGTAGTGCGAATCAAGCGGTTTAAAGCAGGTTCATTCATTTTGTACTCTTCCATAAACATCTGCTTGTCTTCTTCCGCTTCCATTTCAGCAATCTGGGCTTCAATATTATTACACATCACAATCAGTTCCGCACCTTCTTTGGTTACGGCTTCTTTGAGCATGTCTGAGAATTTATTGCCTGTGTGCATGCTGGCTTCGTCTACATTGGCCACATACAAAACGGGTTTATCAGTTAGTAAGAATAAGTCTGCAATGGCATATTTTTCTTCCTTATCTAGACCCAAAGAATGAATGCTCTTACCTTTTTCCAAATGCTCTTTGCAACGGTTTAGGATGTCAAATTCAGCCTTGGCCTTGGTATCCGTTCCCACTCGAGCCATTTTCTCCACCTTAGACCATTTGCGTTCAACAGAATCCAAGTCTTTTAACTGCAATTCGGTTTCAATGATTTCTTTATCGCTGATAGGGTTAATAGCACCTTCTTCTCTAAGTACATTCTCGTCTTCAAAACAACGAATCACGTGAATAATGGCGTCTACTTCACGAATATTGGCTAGGAATTTATTACCCAAACCTTCACCCTTACTAGCACCTTTCACCAAACCCGCAATGTCTACAATTTCTAACTGAGTAGGAACCGTTCTATTGGGTTGCACCAATTCCGCTAGTTTGGACATGCGTTCATCAGGAACGTCTACCAAACCCACATTGGGTTCAATGGTGCAAAAACGATAATTGCTAGCCTGTGCCTTAGCACTAATGCTAACCGCGTTAAATAAGGTTGATTTTCCAACATTGGGTAAACCCACAATTCCTGCTTGTAAAGCCATGTACAAAATTTTGAGCGGCAAATATAGTTTGATTTGCGCTTTAATGGGTTTAAAAAACGGCTTTGACCCAATTCTAGAGTACTATTAGCACTTTGCTACCTAGGATTTTATACTGTTTGTCTCTATAAACAACTTGATAGCGGCCTTTTTGAAGGTATAGATAATAATAGCCATCCGGTGATGTGGCATAGGTTTGATCTGCAGGCACTAGCATGCCCACCCGTTTTTCATTGTATTCTTTTTCATAGAATGCCTGTACAAAAAATAAGTCTCGGAAAATGGGTTGCACCGCAGTTTCTTTTTTCCATCCATTCATGGTACTAAACAGTGGTCTGCCATTTTTGAACTTGGTAGGTGGATGGTAGACATAGATATCAAACAAATGATAGCCAAATAAGTCTATAGATTTTCCAGCCTGGTCAGGCACCATGGGTTTGTCAAAACCCAATTTAGGGGCTAACTGTTGGTACCAGAGTGCACCATAGAGTCCATTACTACCTTCTGTCATGCCCGTTTGGTCAATGGTCAATGGATCAATGCCCGAAATGATTTTAAAATAAGCAGCCATTGGAATCCTACCATCGCTTCCAGCGCCTTCTTCTACATGTCCTTGGCCAGCGTGTACCAAGATTTTGGCCTTGGGTTCTTTTTCTAGTATCTGATAGATTTTTTGTGCTTGGGTATATTCCCGTTGGTTTACGTTATGGGTGGAACTACTGTCTTCATAAGCCACCAAAGTATAGCCTAATTCCAACGCTTTTCTTACCAATTCACCAGCCAAAGGTTCACAGGTATAATGCCCGGTGAGCATATTTACTTGTCTAAGTGATGCATTGGGGAAGGGGCTCAAAGTTTCCATGGCTAGGTAGCGAAACCCTTGTATATAAAGATCTTCCAATAGTGAGGCTGTAAAGACACGATGTTGTGGTTTTTCATGAGCCTCATTGATCATGACTACTTGAGAATTCCTAGATTTTTCTAAGATATAAGTTTTAGCGTCTTTAAAACTGGCCCCTGTAAAAGGATTACCCTGTTTATTAATGGCTTTTTGAAGCGAATCGGTGTAAGGAGAAAACAATTCTATTTTCTCTAATTCCTGCACACCCGCATAGTCACCAATAAAAGCAAGTGACTGTTTTAAATCGGCATAATAATCGGCCCTGCCACTGGTTTTGATCAGCCAGGGTTCTTGTTTAAAAGATTTGTAAATGGGGTAGAGATAGTGGAGTTCTTGGTTGTGATAGATTGAAAGGTATTGGCTTGAATCTAGAGCCATCCCTTTTTGTGCTTGCACATAGTCTTTGAGGTAATTATAATTCTCACTCCACTGTGCTTTTAAAGACAATTGGGTAAGACAGATTAGAACCAGCAAGAAAAAGGCTTTGCGCATGCGCGATATTTTTTGCAAGAATACTGTCTTTACTGTTAATAGGAACCCAAGAAAGCAAACCTATCTCAGCTTTAACAGTTGTTATTTGGTCTTTGCGTATTGCATAACAATATCCCATTCCTCAGGATTCACTGTTTGTACAGATAGTCTACCCAAACGAATCAAATCCATATTAGTGAGTCTAGGGTCTTGTTTGAGTACTTGTAAAGACACAGGAACTTTCAGTTTTTTATGTGGTTTAAAATCTACTACCAACCAAGCAGGATTATCAGTGGTAGGATCTTGATAAGCTTCTTTGACCACTTTTGCTATGCCTACAATTTCCATTCCTTCATTGCTATGATACCAAAAAGCCAGGTCACCTTTTTTCATAGAACGCAGGTTATTTCGAGCGCCATAATTGCGTACACCATCCCACATGGTAAGTCCTTCTTGTTCAAACTGCTCCCAACTATACTTAAAAGGTTCTGATTTGATTAACCAATAGTTCATATAATAGATTCAAAAGTCAATGGATAGAAAAGAAACAATACAAAACATAAAAAGTTGCTAATACCCACTAGCCAACACATCGGCCAAATGAAGGGTCTGCATATTAGAGCCATGGTTTTGTAAACATCCATTAATATGCATTAGGCAACTCATATCTGTACTAATTAAATAATTAGCACCTGTATCACCGGCATTGGTAATTTTTTGTTCACCCATGGCCACACTAATGGGTTCAAATTTTACAGCAAAAGTGCCACCAAATCCACAGCAGGTTTCAACGTCATTCATCTCAACCAATTCTAGTCCAGCAACCTTACTCAATAACTGTCTAGGCCCCTGTTTGATCTTGCATTCACGCAATGCAGCACAACTATCATGATAAGTTGCTTTACCTTCAAACTTGGCGCCTAAGTCATCAATTTGTAGAATATCAATTAAGAATTCGGAGAGTTCAAATATCCTAGTTTTGATTTTTTGAGCTTGTTGCAAATGCGCCGAGTTTTCAAACAATTTGCTGTATTCATTTCTCACAAAACCTACACAAGAGGCAGAAGGTGCAACAATATATTCAGCGCCTTCAAAATCATTTAAAAATTTGGTGCAGACCTCTTTTGATTCACCCCAGAACCCGGCATTAAAAGCGGGTTGGCCACAACAGGTTTGTTGGGCATTATAGATGACTTCGCAACCTGCTTTCTCCAAAACTTTGACCATATTAAATGCAACAGTGGGGTAGAGTTGATCAACAAAACAGGGAACAAAGATTTGCACTTTCATAACCGTAAAGGTTTATTTCAATTTTCTATTCAAAGCAATCATTTTGATAGCGGTAACAGCCGCTTCCTCACCCTTGTGACCGTGTTTGCCGCCAACGCGTTCCAAAGCTTGTTGCTCATTTTCCAAAGTTAGTACGCCAAAGATTACTGGCACATCCAAACTGAGGTTGAGCTGCAAAACACCATCAGTAACGGCTTTGCATACATAGTCAAAATGGGGAGTGTCTCCTCGAATCACCGTTCCTAAAGTAATATAAGCATCAGGTGGGGTTTTGCTATAAGCGTAGTGATTCTTAACAGCAAATGGAATTTCAAAAGCCCCAGGCACGGTTAGTGTTTTGCAAGCAACACCTTGCGCTTTTAGTATGCGTTTAACACCAGCTTCTAATTTGTTGATGATAGAAGCATTCCATTCTGTTTTCACAATAACAACAAAGGCATCCTTGATAACAGGGATGCCTTTGCTTAATGCAGTATTACCTTGAGTAGCCATTAGCTATTAGTCGTTTTTTTCAACACTTAAACGGTAAATATATTTATCAGCCTGAAAACCTTTATCGGTTTTAGGGAATTTGGTTTTGATTTCTTTGTAGAGATCCAAAGCTTCTTTGTTTTTTCCCAATATTTCGCTTAATAAAGCAGCACGGAAAAGGTATTCAGCAGAATTGGCTTCGTCAGTTTCAAAAGAAGTACCTGCTTTTTTGTAAGTAGCAATAGCGTCATCGTTTTGTTTTAACTCAGCATAAGCATCTCCCAAATTACCCAAGGCCAACAATTGAATTTGTTTGGCATCTGTAGAAAAATCTTTCAGGTATTTAACTGCGTTGCTAAAATCGCCCAAGTGTAAATAACTTACACCAGCATAATATTTAGCAAGGTTTGCAGTTTTGGTGCCACCAAAATTATTGATAATGTACAAAGCACCTTTGCTCGAACCATCGCCATTCAATACTAGGTTTGAAGAATCCATCATAAAATACCCTTGTACTTTAATAATGGCTTCAGCAGCTTTGTCTTCTTTGGGTTTAACTATGTATTGGGTATATCCAACCCATCCACCAACAATTACCAAAATGGCTACTAAAACGCCCAAAATGGTTTTGCCGTTATGTTGAATAAAATGTTGCGCTTTTGCTACGGGTTCAGTTGCTTCGTGGTGCGCATGCGCTTGATGATGCTCGGTCATGATTGTATTTTAATAAGAATGTGTAAATGGGATTAGTCCACAATAAAGGGATAGTTAGCGTCAATATAAACGTCTTTTAAAACTTCGCTATCATCTGGCCAAGGGCTTTCTTCAGCAAAGCGAACGCTTTCATCAACTACTGCGTTAATTCTATCATCAATTGCTTTTAGATCTTCTTCAGTTCCAAAACCATTAGATAAGATGGTATTTTTTACTTTAATAATAGGATCCTGATCTTTGTACTCTTCCACTTCTTCTTTGGAGCGGTATTTCTGAGGATCAGAAACAGAGTGGCCTTTATAACGATAGGTTTTTAATTCCAATAGGGTTGGACCATCTCCTTCACGAGCCCTTTTCACCGCACGAGCTACTGCTTCGTGAACTGCTTCTGGGGTCATTCCATCTACTTTATCAGCAGGCATTTCATATGCATCCGCCAATTTGTAGATATCAATCACGTTTGAAGTTCTTTCAATACTAGTACCCATAGCGTAGTTATTGTTCTCGCAGATAAATACTACGGGTAATTTCCACAACATGGCCAGATTAAAAGTCTCGTGCAACATACCCTGACGGGCAGCACCATCTCCAAAATAGGTTAAACATACATTGTCTGTACCCTTGTATTTTTCAGCAAAAGCAAGACCTGCACCAGTTCCAATTTGGGCACCAACAATACCGTGTCCGCCAAAGAAAAAGTGTTCAGCGCTAAAAAAGTGCATGCTACCACCTTTGCCCTTAGAGCAACCTGTGGCTTTACCATACAATTCAGCCATA
Organism: Chitinophaga pinensis; assembly: GCA_943372255.1. Classification (GTDB taxonomy): domain Bacteria; phylum Bacteroidota; class Bacteroidia; order Chitinophagales; family Chitinophagaceae; genus Sediminibacterium; species Sediminibacterium pinensis_M. The sequence goes on along the minus strand of CALRXZ020000013.1, from coordinate 10,533 downwards.
CAAGCATCGGCAGAAACGCCTTTAGCCAAAGCCAAACCATGATCACGATAAGCCGTGATAAAGGGATCAGACTGTTGGGTAGCTGTCATACAACCGGCTGCAATGGCTTCCTGTCCAATATAGGCATGGAAGAATCCACGGATTTTTCCGGCCATTTTGTACATTTCTTCCGATTTCAATTCAAACTGACGAATCAATTGCATCAATTCGTACCAGTAGAGGTAGGTTTCTTTTGAGAATTTCATGGACAATCTTGCAAATTTTGGACGCAAATATAGGGGTTAGTTGCTAAAAAAGCCCCTAATGTGGAAAAGCCACTGTCTTAAAACGCATTTTATTTAGAAGCTATATACAGCTTCCGGAATAGCATTAGGATCAGGGATACTCAATTGAGCTAAAAACTGGTTTTCAAGAAGGGTAGCATATGTATTAAAATAAACAATCACGTCTTCCCTCAGATTCCTTTTTAACCACCTAAATCCCCCAGGTAATTGTTCCAACACTTCCCTGTTATTCAAATATTCAAGGTGATGGATATCTGTGGGTGTCAAACCAATTTCTTCCAGCTTTTTCAAAAGGAGTGAAAAAGGAGCATGTGACACTGAGCAGGATTCTTGACTCAATTCTGTCCACTCACCAATACCAGTATGTGCGTAGGTAAGAATTTCTTCTTTGCTCAACTGAGCTACTACTTGTAAAAGGTTCCCACAATTGCAAGCACCATGGTTTCCCCAGGCATAATGTGCACCAGTAGAAAGACGTGTTGCTGTTACTCTTAAGGCATCTATTAAAGCAAGGTTTGGATGGGCCATTGTTATGATTTTATAAAATAACACTGTATAAAAGAAAATGTTGTGATAGAAAGGCAGCTTTATTTTTTACCGTTCATCCCATAAATGCGTCTTTTTTGAACTACTATTCTGTTTAAGCGTTTGTAGTACTAAATTAAACAAAATCACATGAAAATGAAATTCTTAGCCACATTGATGATTGCCGTAGTAGGATTGTTTGGTACCGTATCTGCACAAAAAACTGTTGTTGACATTGCAGTAGGTTCAAAAGACCATAGCACGCTAGTTGCAGCAGTAAAGGCAGCTGGTTTAGTTGAAACCTTACAGAGTGCTGGACCTTTTACTGTATTTGCTCCAACTAATGCTGCATTTGCAAAATTGCCAGCAGGAACTGTTGAGACTCTATTAAAAGCTGAAAACAAAGCAACCCTTGCTAAAATCTTAACCTACCACGTAGTAGCTGGTAATTTAGACGCTGCTGCAGTTGTTGCCGCTATCAAAGCTGGTAATGGCAAAGCTGTTGTAAAAACAGTAAGCGGAGGTTCTTTAACTGCTTCTCTAAAGGATGGTAAAGTAATCCTGACTGATGAGAAAGGTGGTGTTGCAACCGTTGTTGCTACAGATATTAAAGCTGGTAACGGAGTAGTACACGTGATTGACACTGTAGTATTACCAAAATAATTGGTTGGTTTGGTAAAATTAAAAGGGTAAGCAATTTGTTTTGCTTACCCTTTTTTATATTATGATGAATACGAATGCTATTTATTCCATATTTTTTTTGCTTCTTCTGCCAGATTGCTCAATTTCAATTTTGCCTCATCAGCCAACTCAACTGAATTGATATTATTTTTTGAATCTGAAGGTTGATTTTTCTCATTAATTAGAGGAGCCGTTTTACCCTTGGTATTTTTTTTATTTTTCTTCAATGAGTTATAGTTAGCATCCGTCATAGTGTTCATGTTTATTTATTCAAATTCATTTTAAAATTGGTCGTGTTAATTTGATGATCACAATTAGATTGATGGAATTTGATCATCTAATTCAATGTTAGATGATTCATTCCAATTTATTTTAAACCATTTTGCCATAGTTGCATCTTCTTCCAAAGAAAAAATACGTTGAATAGATTCATTTTTTTGAACATGATGCAATTTGAGTTGTACAAAAGATTCCTTTGTTATTCCTATAGGTTTTGTAATAAAGACTTTTAAATAGGCGTTTTCAGGGTTAACCAATTCAATTTCTTTGCTCCAACTATTTCCATAGAATTCTTTTATGATTGCTTGATTGTCTTTAAAGGGAAATTGTATTTGAAAATTTGTAGAACAACTAACTTGTACTTCCATTAGAATTGTTGTTTTTTCTATTTGAGAGGTTAAAAATTTCTTTCTCTTGAAAAAATCAAAAATGTTAGAAGTGGGCATTCTAGTGGGGGGATTAAACCAATGATTGGGTGTTTGCTAAAAACAATAAACTAATAGTTGCTAAATATTTTTATTGTTATTGGGCTATAAGTTAGATTAGTTTTCTCCTACACTTCTAAAGAATGGAAGAATTTAATTTTAAATTAATAATTGCATAACATAACTAACAATAGATTTTCTAAGACATGTTTTTATTGAAGAATTACAAAAAAAAAGCTGGCAAAGAAAATTTGCCAGCTTAGTGATATAGTGTTTTATATTTTATGCTTCATTTAAAAAAGCATAACGATAATCAATAGGAGGGTTGAATGTTTCCTTAATGGTTCTAGCACTCAACCAACGATAGAGGTTCAATTGACTACCAGCTTTATCATTGGTGCCAGAAGCTCTAGCGCCACCAAATGGTTGTTGACCAACCACGGCACCTGTTGGTTTATCATTAATATAAAAATTACCAGCAGCATTACGCAACTTGTTGGTAGCCAGTTCAACTGCAGCCCTGTCTTGACTTAAAATGGCACCAGTTAATGCATAATTAGAAGTGCCATCTAACAATTCTAAAGTAGCTTCAAATTTCTCTGCATCATACACATAGATAGTCAAAACTGGCCCAAAGATTTCTTCACACATGGTAGTGTATTTAGGATCTTTTGTTACAATCACAGTTGGTTCTACAAAATAGCCCTTAGTCTTGCTGTATCCGCCACCTACTAAAATGCTGGCTTTCTTGTTCTTCTTCACATTGTTGATATAGCGTGTGATATTGGTAAAAGATTTTTCATCAATTACTGCGTTCACAAAATTGCTGAAGTCTTCTACCGTACCCATTTTCATGCTTTTGATAGCAGCCACCAATTTGGTCTTTACTTCTTCTGCCATATTGCTTGGAATATATGCCCTAGAAGCAGCAGAACATTTTTGTCCTTGGTACTCAAATGCACCACGGGCAAGAGCTGTAACCACGGCGTCTACATTGGCGCTCTTGTGTGCAATCACAAAATCCTTACCACCAGTTTCACCTACAATTCTAGGATAGCTGCGGTATTTACCCATATTCTCACCAATGGTCTTCCACATATTGTTGAACACGCCAGTAGAACCCGTAAAATGCACACCAGCAAAATCGCGGTGGTTAAAACAAATAGATCCTAAAGTTGGGCCATCTACATAAATCAAGTTAATTACACCATCTGGTAAACCTGCTTCTTTTAAAATGCGCATGAAAAGTTGCGCAGAATAGATTTGGGTATTGGCTGGTTTCCAAACCACTACATTACCACACATAGCAGCTGAAGTTGGTAGGTTACCACCAATGGCAGTAAAATTGAAAGGGGTAATGGCTAGAACAAATCCTTCTAGAGGACGCCATTCCAAACGGTTGTGCATGCCTGGAGCAGAAAGCGGTTGTTCTTTGTAAATATTGCTTAAAAAATGCACGTTAAAGCGCAAGAAGTCAATTAGCTCGCAAGCAGCATCAATCTCTGCTTGATACGCATTTTTACTTTGACCCAACATGGTAGCCGCATTCATTTGAAAGCGATACTTGGTAGCCAATAAATCTGCAGCTTTCAAGAAAATATGTGCACGGTTTTCCCAACTCATATCGGCCCAAGCCTGTTTGGCTTTTAAAGCAGCATCAATGGCTTGGTTTACATGGGTGGCATTACCGGCATGAAATGAGCCAAGGGTATGGGCTAATTCATGGGGAGGGTGAATATCGTGTTTCACACCTGTTCTAACAGATTTAGAACCAATATACATAGGAATGTCAATTGGTTTCTTTTTCAGATCGGCCAAAGCTTTCTTTAAACTGGCTCTTTCAGGACTTCCTGGAGCATAACTTAATACCGGTTCGTTAACGGGCATGGGATAGGAAAAATATCCAAGACTCATGTTAATAGGTTTAGTTTAGGTGCGCAAGGTAAGAAACAAAATGAATCCGTAAATTTGTAGCATGTCATTGATTCTTTTTGACCCAACCAAGCGGGAATCCCTTTTTCCCCTAACCAGTACCAAGGCTTTTGCAAGTTTAAGATTTGGCATTTTGTCTATATCTGAAAGATGGCAATGGAAAACCAAGCAAGAGATTTTTGTGCATACGGCCCCTTATTTGCAACCATTGTATAAAGTTCCTGCAGATGGTACCCATTATTGGATTAATGCCGCTGTAATGCCTGATGAGGCCCTGATTGAGCGCATCATGAATTTGGCAACAGAGCATTGTCTTTGTGACGAGCATGGATTAATTGCCGCCAAATCCAATCTGCCTTTTGGCGATTTTCAAGCCAATGCGGAGCAGTTTCAACAGTGTCAGCATTATCAAATAGTTAAACGTTTGCAACATCCTTGGGAAATTATGTTGTGGAACGATGCTATGATTAGAGAAGATTTTAAACTAGTAACCAAGGGTAGGGCTTCTCAACCCATATCACCAACGGTTAATACTTTACAGCAAGCCGATATTTTTATTGAAGAAGGCGCCAAGCTGGAATTCTGTACCCTAAATTCCAAAACAGGACCCATTTATATTGGAAAGGACGCAGAGATCATGGAAGGCTCGTCAATTAGAGGCCCCTTTGTCTTAGGCACCAATGCTTTGGTTAAAATGAATAGCCGTATTTATGGTGCTACAACTTTAGGACCTGGAGTCTTGGGTGGTGGAGAGATCAAGAATACCGTAATCATGGGTTTTACCAATAAAGCACATGATGGTTATCTAGGAGATGCCGTAATAGGTGAGTGGTGCAATTTTGGCGCTGGTACTACCAATAGTAATGTTAAGAATACTGCAGGAGACGTAAAAGTTTGGGACTATGGAACCAATACTTATCAATCCGTTGGACAAAAATGTGGGTTAATTATGGGAGACTATAGCCGCATCTCAATCAATAGTTCTATTAACACAGGATCTGTGATTGGCGTGAGTTGTAACGTGTTTGGAGCAGGGTTGTTACCCACTATTATTGAAGACTTTAGTTGGGGTGCCAGTGGTAACCGATACGATTTTCAAAAAGCACTGTTTGCCATTGACAATTGGAAGAAAATGAAATGGTCTTCCTTAACAGAGGCGGAAACTAGCGTTTTGAAAGTTATCTTTGACAAAATTCAACACTGATTTTATTTAAATAATTATATTAGAACAACATGAGACAACAAATTGCCGCAGCAAACTGGAAAATGAATCTAACCCTACAACAGGGAGAACAATTGTTAAACGATATTCTTGCAAAACCACATAGCTTGTCTGCGCATCAGTCAGCTGTATTTGCAGTTCCTTTTCCTTACTTGCCCATGGCTCAAGCCAAGTTGGCTGGAAAAACCAATGTATTTGTAGCAGCACAAAACTGCTCTAACAAAAAATCAGGAGCTTACACTGGTGAAGTTTCTGTAGAGATATTGCAATCAGTAGGTATTCAGTATGTGGTATTAGGTCACTCAGAAAGAAGGGAATATTTTTTGGAGAGCAATCAGTTGTTAGCTGAAAAGTTAGACATCTGTTTGGCTAGTGGTATGAAACCAATTTTCTGCTGTGGAGAACCTTTAGAAATTAGAGAAGCTGGAACACAAAATGAATTTGTTGCCAAACAATTAGCTGAATCTTTATATCATTTGAGCGCAGAACAATTACAACAAGTTGTGATAGCCTACGAACCCATCTGGGCAATTGGTACCGGCAAAACGGCTAGTAGTGCACAGGCTCAAGAAATTCATGCATTTATACGCGCAGAATTAGCTGCCAAATATGGTGCTGAAGTTGCCAATACTATCAGCATTTTGTATGGTGGTAGCGTAAAAGCAGCCAATGCGGTAGAACTATTTTCTCAACCCGATGTAGACGGCGGTTTAGTTGGTGGTGCATCCCTTATTGCAGACGAATTTGTAGCTATCATCAACGCACTAAAGTAATGGCTTTACATAGAGACCAAGCCCTGCAACCCTTAAGCAGGCAGCACCACCAAGGATTGTTGGTGTCATTGTTATTATCTAAAGGCCTCAAAAAGAACTTGGCAACCAAACCCATGCGTGATTTTATCTTGCAGTATTGGCAGGATGATTTATGCAAACATTTTGAAGCCGAAGAAAAGTCATTAGTGCCCATTGCCAATTCCTATGCCAAACTTGAGCCTTTGATCACACGTATGTTGTTGGAGCACCAACAAATTGTATTGTTGATTAATCGAATCAATAATGAAGCCAGGGCAGAACAATTAGATACAATTAAGGAATTTGCAGACAAATTAGAACAGCATATTCGTTTTGAAGAAAGAGAACTCTTTGAACAATTGCAACTTACACTGTCTGCAGAAGATATGTCTTTGCTCAATTTGGCTTTTAAAACTATTGCAGAAAAAGATTTTTGTGAGCGCTATGACAATAAATTCTGGGAATAGTTATTTGTGAATGGCTTGGGCCCTTTCTAAGCGGTCATTGATGGCCCGGCCCAAACCCTTGTCAGGAAAGCGTTCTGCCAGTATTACGTCAAAACTAAATTCATCAATACTGCGCATCACAGCAAAAAGGTATTGAGCAGCTTCATTGATATCGCACTTGGGCGATAAAATATATTGATGACCACTGATCAAACCTTCATAGGATTTGCAAAAAGAAATAGTGGCCACGTGTAAATGATTGAATTCCTTTAAAAGTGTTGAAATATCGCCCAAGTACATGGGTGTTCTGGTGGCATAATGGCTTTTCATTTGCCCAGGCGTATCCAATTGTTCGTGATTGGTTTTGCGAACCACTGTTAAGCCCGTAACGGCTTCCATTTCTTCTGCAGTTACTGCGCCAAGGCGATGCAAAATTATTTGACCATCCCTTACTTCTGCAATGGTAGATTCAACACCCACTTCACAAGGACCACCATCTAAAATATAATCTACTCGATTATTCAAACCATCCAATACATGTCTTGCATTGGTGGGGCTTACATAACCAAAGGGATTGGCACTAGGTGCTGCCAAGGGAAAATTGAGTTTGTGTAAAAGCCTCAATGTTAATGGATGCCTGGGTATTCTTACTGCAACTTTGGAACTTCCGGCTGTAACCAAATCTGGAATCAGGTCTTTCTTTGGCAATAGCAAAGTAAAAGGGCCTGGCATAAATGCTTCAGCCAATTGTTGGCTAATGGGGTCTAATTCAGCATATTCTTTTATGGCTTCAACGGTTGCCACATGAATAATCAAAGGATTAAAACTAGGTCTGTCTTTTGCACTAAATATTTTAACTACAGCAGTTTCTTCTAAAGCGTTACCGGCCAATCCATATACGGTTTCAGTAGGAATGGCCACTAAGCCGTTTTCTTCTAAAATGTTTGCTGCTATCTCAATATTTTTACCAATGCTTGTCATCTATGCTTAAAATTGTATGGGTAATTCCGCAGGTGCATAATGATCTAGTTTGTCCAATTCCAGAATGGTTCCTGTTCCAGCTTCATTGGGATGATACATGGGAACATATTTGGCACCGTACACAAACTCTTCAAATCTATAGGAGGCTTTTGAAATCACGGTATTGGAAAAACTCTCGTCAAATCCTTGTACAAAAACCAATAATTCTGTTTCTGCCGCTTCAATATCAGCCTTGCTTAATTGATAAAGAGGGCTTTCTTCATTAATAGGGTGCACTAATGTCCAGTTGGCCGTCATGGTACTGGCTTTGGCAATATCCAAAGGCATATTAAAAAACTTATTCTTAATCATCCCATCTTCCAACACTTTCATGGCTATGGACACTTTCACTTCTACATTCACCAAATAATTCTTGGTATAAGGGGCCATTCTAAACATAAGGGCTACACCGTCTTTAAAGGGAGAAAAAAGGGCGTTATGACTATATCTGATAAATGATCTTGGTCTGGCAAATCGTCCATAAAGCAAACCCGTAACAAGCGCAAAACTCATCAGTCCGGTAAGGGCTTCAAAGCTGGCTACAAAACTGGCCAGAAAACCCACTGGATTTATCCTGCCATACCCCACGGTGGTAAAGGTTTGGGCACTAAAAAAGAAGGCTTCTCCAAATTTCTCTCCCAAGGTATTGGCCACCATGCCACTGAGGTGTTCCAGTCCAATAAGTAAGTAAATACCGGCAAATATCAGGTTGATACCTATAAAAAAGACCATGATGGCTACCAAGAATTTCCATCTTTTCATGCTCAACAGGGTATGGTAGAGGTTGAGTCTTTGCCAAAAATGCAATCCCCTTACTTCAATATTAGCCCTTCCATCTTTGGCAAAAAATCGTCCACCACTCAAAGCAGTATTGGTTCCCAAACCGGTTTCATTGTTAATTTGGGCGCGTCTATTGAGATTTCTAAATGCCATTCTAGGAGTTAGATTTGCTTCAAAAATAAAGCCTTTCTGGTTTCTAACGTTATTCACACTGCTTTAATAACATATTCGTTTCGTTTTCTGCTTCCTGCTCCTATCTTTGCAGCCTTATGAAAAATATCAGGAATTTTTGCATTATTGCGCATATTGACCATGGTAAGAGTACTTTGGCCGATAGGTTATTGGAACATACCAAGACTATCGGAGAGCGAGATATGATGAACCAGGTCTTGGATGATATGGATTTGGAGCGTGAAAAAGGGATTACCATTAAGAGTCATGCCATTCAAATTAACTATCCTTATAAAGGAGAGCAATATGTGTTCAACCTGATTGATACACCCGGTCACGTAGACTTTAGTTATGAAGTTAGCCGTGCATTGGCAGCTTGTGAGGGCGCTTTACTCTTGGTAGATGCTTCTCAGGGTATTCAAGCACAAACCATCAGCAACTTGTATTTGGCCATTGATAATAATTTGGAAATCATTCCTGTGATCAACAAGATTGACATGGATGGTGCCAAAATTCCAGAAGTAACTGATCAAATTGTAGACCTCATTGGCTGCAAGGCAGAAGATATTTTACTAGCTAGCGGAAAAAGTGGCATTGGGATTGACGAGATCTTGGCAGCCATTGTTGAGCGTATTCCAGCTCCACAGGGTAGTTATGAAGCCCCATTGCAAGCCCTGATTTTTGACTCAGTATTCAATAGTTTCCGTGGAATCATTGTTTACTATAGAATCATGAACGGGGTTTTGAAAAAAGGAGACAAGATTCGTTTTGTTGCATCCGGACAGGATTATATAGCCGATGAAGTAGGTGTATTAAAACTGAGTATGACACCCAAGGATGAAGTGAAAGCAGGAGACGTGGGTTATATTATTACTGGTATTAAAGTAGCACGTGAAGTAAAAGTAGGAGATACCATTACCCTCGCCAATAACCCTGGACTCATGATCCATGGTTTTGAAGAAGTAAAACCCATGGTATTTGCTGGTATTTACCCTGTTAATACAGATGAGTTTGAAGAGTTACGTGAGTGCATGGACAAATTGCAGTTAAACGATGCTAGTTTGACTTTTGAACTAGAAACTTCTCAAGCCCTAGGTTTTGGATTCCGATGCGGATTCTTAGGTCTACTGCACATGGAGATTATCCAAGAGCGTTTAGAAAGGGAGTTTAACCAAACCGTCATAACTACGGTACCCAACGTAAGCTTCTTGGCCTATACTTCAAAAGGCGATAAGTTAACCGTGAACAACCCTTCAGAAATGCCTGATCCAACCAAATTGGATAGGATAGAAGAACCATTTATCAGGGCACAGATTATTACCGTTTCAGAATATATTGGTAATATTATGACCCTTTGCTTAGGCAAACGCGGTATTTTGATTGGTCAAAACTATTTGACCCCAACCAGGGTTGAATTGACTTTTGAAATGCCACTTACAGAGATTGTATTTGACTTCTATGATAAATTAAAAAGTCAGACTAGGGGTTATGCCTCTTTTGACTATTCACCTATTGGCTATCGCGATGCCGACATTGTGAAAATGGATATTCTATTAAACAATGAAAAGGTGGATGCTTTGAGTGCCTTGATTCACCGCAGTCGTGCCACCGATTTTGGCCGAAAGCTTTGTGAGAAACTCAAAGAATTATTGACCAAACAACAATTCCAAATTGCCATTCAGGCTGCTATTGGTGCCAAGGTAATTGCGCGCGAAAATATCAGTGCCTTGCGCAAAGACGTAACTGCCAAATGTTATGGTGGTGACGTTAGCCGTAAACGTAAATTGTTGGAGAAGCAGAAAGAAGGTAAGAAAAGAATGCGTTTGGTAGGTAATGTAGAAGTGCCACAGGAAGCTTTCTTAGCAGTATTGAAACTGGACTAATTTTTATAGTGAAGAGATAAGAGTGAAGAGGGAAGAATGGGAAGAAGAAACTGATTTGTATGGTCTAGGGCTTTGGTTATTGGTTATTGGGAAC
>CALRXZ020000012.1:0-50463 GCA_943372255.1 Chitinophaga pinensis | reverse complement strand
TGGATTACGGGGGCTTCCTCTGGTTTGGGAGAGGCAATGGCCAAGGCATTTAATGCAGAAGGTGCAACACTTATTTTATCTTCCCGATATAAAGAATCATTATTGCAAGTTCAAGATGCTTTTACTAACAAAGAAGCACCTTCAATTATCCTTCCTTTCGATGTCCAAAAATACAATGACGCAGAAACGGTTTTTTTACAAGCACTAAGCTGTTTTGGCAAAATTGATATTCTTATAAATAATGCAGGAATTAGTCAAAGGAGTTTATCCAAAGACACGCCTTTTAAAGATGAACTTAGACTTTTAGAAGTAGATTTAATAGGAACTATTGCATTGACAAAAGCGTCACTATCAGAAGTAATCAAACAACAGGGACAAATAGTAGTTATAAGTAGCGTAATGGGTAAGGTAAATACAAAATATCGAACAGCATATACTGCAGCAAAACATGGGCTAGTGGGCTATTTTGAATCCTTACGTTTGGAATTAGAAGAGGAAGGCGTAAATGTTTGTAATATTATGCCAGGGTTTATTGCAACCAACATAACTATAAATGCTATTGGAAGCACTGCTGAAATTGCAAAAAATAGTCAAAATAATTTAGGACTAACAGCTGAAGTATTTGCTAGAAAAGCATTGACAGCTATTTATGAAAGAAAGGGTAATGTTTATATTGGAGGAGCTAAAGAAAAAATTGCAATGTTATTAAAGCGATTATCGCCAGCACTTTTTGACAAGTTTATAAAGAATAAAAAAGTTACTTAATTACTTAAGTGGAGAAACCAACTACTTTAACCTCCGCACTCCAGAGAGCTTTGCCCCCCCCTTTTTTTAAGTTGATTACTACTTTACTACAAATATTATAAAATTAATATACCATAGATAATTTAACAGTGGTCAAGCCTCTATGGTATTTGGGGTACACATCAAGTGGATTTTCAAATTAATCGTTTTACAGTAATATTTCTAATTTTTAATCATTTTACAGTCTATTATAATTATTTTACATTAAATTCGATCAATAATCGTTTTACAGTGAATTCATTAATTTGTAACCATTTTACTGTAAATTATAATCATTTTACAGTAAAATAGAAACTATATGGCAAACAAGCCCGCTGGAAACGAATGGTTAAAAGCGAATTTCAAGCTTCTTGATTATTCCTTTACCCACAGTTCTTATATCGGGAATAACAATTCCATCGAACTAACTACCCAGGGCAATATCGAGCAGGTATATGGACCTAAGTATGCACCGGCCGCAGAAACCCCGCTTGATCACCTGGAGTTTGCCCTAAAGTATGATGATCTGAATCTTGATTTTTTATCCGCAGTATTTAGTAGGCTGGACCAAGACCAGATTAGCAACTATGTAATGGCTACACCCAGCGGTCGCTATGCACGAAAAATTGGTTTTCTCTATGAGTGGCTAACCGAACAACAAATAATACTGGAAAAAACAGTTACCGGGAATTATATTGATCTGCTAGATCCTGAACAATATGTAACCGGTAATACAGTTAAGGACAGCCGCTGGCGTGTAAACAACAACCTGCTTGGCAGCCCATCGTTCTGCCCTATAATCCGACGAACCAAAACACTTTCGGCATTACTGGCAAAAGGTGTACAGGAAAAGATTAGCCAGTTACAGGATGAATTTCCGGAGGATATTTTTCGTAGAGCCATTAGCTACCTGTATTCCAAAGAAACAAAATCCTCTTACGCCATAGAACAAGAAACACCTTCACCCGACCGGATGGAACGCTTTATAACGCTGCTTCAACAGGCTGGGGAGAAACCTACTGATAGCACATTGACAAAAGCAGTCTTAGTACGCCTGCAAAATGCTATCATAGACCAACGGTTTGCAGCAGCTGATTTCCGCGATTTTCAAAACTATGTAGGCCAGTCATTACCCAATTTTCAAAACCATCTGCATTATATCTGCCCGCCGCCTCAAATGGTTACTTCATTAATGGAGGGATTAAAAGATGCCGCTAAAAAAACAGAGGGAATTAATCCAATTGTCCGTGCAGCCATGCTGGCCTTTGGTTTTGTTTTTATTCACCCATTTGAAGATGGCAATGGCCGACTGCACCGGTTCCTGATCCATGATATCCTTTCACACGATGGACTGGTGGCCAAAGGGATGATTATTCCCGTATCAGCGCATATGCTTAATCATATGAGTGACTATGACCAAATTCTGGAAAATTATTCCCGGCCATTAATGAAAAGGATTAGGTACCAAATGAATACGATTGCTGAGGTTACGGTTACGCATCCAGCGGAAATTGCTGATTATTATCGCTACCCAGATTTAACAGCCCAGGCCATCTACCTTGCTGAAACGATTCATGCAACTCTGGCGGAAGACATGCCCGAAGAACTGCAATTCCTCCTTCGATATGTGGAGGCCAAAGCTGAAATTCAAAAAGTGGTGGATATGCCTGATAAAGACATCAACTGGATGTTACTATTCCTGCACCAGAATAAAGGCGTGTTCCCCAAAAGAAGAAGGGATCACTTTCCCAAGCTGACCGATCAAGAAATAACAGACATGCAGGCAGCGTACCAAAGAGTGTTTGAAATGTAATAGAGACCCTACCAGCAGGCCAATTTGAGGCTTTGGGTAAATTACCTCCCCAAGATAGAAAGCGAGCACAGCAATACTGGAAGAAAATGTCCCCCAACTTTTAACTCTCATCCTTCATATCTTAAACTCATTCAAAAAATAATTTCAAAATGTTTAATTTCAATCAAAAAACGAATGACTAGGAAGTTTGTAGACCTCACTCAATTCCAATCAAGAAATATATCTAAAGATGGCAATATTGATTTTGGGTATTGGTTTGATAAAACTCCAGAAGAAAGATTAATTGGTGCTGCAAGAATGATTGAAGTTGCATTTCAAGAACCTGATTTTCTTAATACTAAAGTAGATAAATCATTATTTTCTTATAGAAAACAATCTAATTGATGAACATATTTAATGATGATTTTCAAGACTTTATTTGTTCATTGAATAAGTACCAAGTAGAATATATGTTGGTGGGTGGTTATGCTGTAATCATTAGAGGATATAGTAGATCAACAGGTGACATGGATATTTGGGTTAAAAAATCAGAATCAAATTTCAATCAATTACAATTAGCAATCACAACATTTGGACTGCCTTCTATAGCAATACCCAAAGACCATTTTTTTTCAAATCAATTTGATGTTTTTTCTTTTGGAAAACCTCCTTATGCAATTGAAATATTAACAGAGGTAAAAGGGTTGGAATTTGAAAAGGCCTATCTCCAATCAACAATAGAAATTGTAGATCAAATAGAAGTACGGGTTATCCATTTAAACCAACTTATTGAAGCCAAAAAAGCAGCAGGTAGAAATAAAGACCTAAACGACATTGAAAATCTACCAATCTAGTTTTGTTAAATCTAAACATATCCGTGCATACATTAAAACCCTCTATCCTGCTTTTTGCTTTTCTATCGCTCTCCCTATTTTCATTGGGTCAAGATCGTTATACAATAAAGACTGGGGACCCAAACGGTATTGATAAGTGGTATATGGGCAGACAAATTGCACATGTAATGAGTCATTACGGAATAGATTGGCTTGAAAGGGAAGAAAGAGAAATGGAAGAAAATACCTCTCTATTATTGAAAAATTTAGCCATAAAATCAGGTATGGTTATAGCTGATATAGGAGCGGGTAGTGGCTACCATAGTGCATTACTTTCAAAAATGGTGGGAACTGGTAAAGTTTTTGCAGTAGACGTTGAGCCAGAAATGATTGCCTACTTAAACAAAAGAATCAAGCAGGAAAAATTGTCTGGTATAGTACCTGTATTGAGTTCAGAACAAAATGTGTCTTTACCAGATAACACCGTAGATATGATGTTGTTAGTAGACGTATACCATGAATTTTCTTATCCTTATGAAATGGCTTTATCCATGCTGGCTGCATTAAAACCTGGTGGTAAATTAGTGCTTGTAGAATTTAGGTCTGAAGATTCAACTGTACCAATTAAACCCATTCATAAAATGAGTAAAGCCCAAGCCATTAAAGAATTTAAAGCTGCAGGTTTTGCATTTGATAAAAACATAGATAATCTTCCATGGCAGCACTGCCTTATTTTTACAAAGCAGTAATATAATAAAATGGTAAAAAATTTATTGAAAACGGCATTGGGTAGACTACGAATTGTAGCATTTTTGGAAGGTTGTTCCTATTTACTTTTAGGGTTTACGATGATTTTAAAATACAAATATTCAATGCCACTGCCCAATTATATTGTTGGTTTGGCTCATGGTCTTCTTTTTGTTCTTTATATAGGTTTACTGCTTCAGGTTTCATTTTTACATAGCTGGAACATAGTCAAAATGTTTATGGCATTTTTAGCTTCACTGATACCGTTTGGAACTTTTTATGCAGATAAAGCACTTTTTAGAAAATAAACAGTGTATTTATTTTTTACTTGTTGCCCATGCGTCCATCTTGGCTTCCAATACGTTTAATGGCAAAGAACCATCTTTTAGCACTTGGGTATGAAATTCAGCAACGCTAAATTTACTGCCTAGTTCCTGTTCGTATTTTGTTCTTAAGGCTCTAATTTTCATAGCACCCACTTTGTAGCCCAATGCTTGTCCTGGGTGACTCATATATCTTTCAATTTCTGCAGTGGCGCCTTGCTCACCAATGGGTTCGTTGTCCATCATGTATTTGATGGCTTCTTCTCTGCTCATGTTTTTTGTATGAATAGCCACATCAACAACCAATCTGATAGCACGATGTATTTCATCACCTAATGCACCAAAATATTGATAAGGGTCTTTATACAATCCTAGTTCAAATCCAA
The DNA here is from genome assembly GCA_943372255.1 of Chitinophaga pinensis. Lineage (GTDB taxonomy): Bacteria > Bacteroidota > Bacteroidia > Chitinophagales > Chitinophagaceae > Sediminibacterium > Sediminibacterium pinensis_M. Next base: position 45,599 of record CALRXZ020000012.1, on the reverse strand, counting down.
GTGATTCGCTGTACAATGCCCAACCTTCTATATAAGCATTGTGCCCACCATATCTTCTAAAATTGGGTAGTAATGTGTTTTCTTGCGTAAGAGAAATTTGATAATGATGCCCAGGAATGGCTTCATGTAAGAATAAAGATTCCATGCCAGAAGTGGTATTGAATTTAGTTGCATCTAAAATTGGAACATAAAAAATACCAGGTCTAGTGCCGTCTGCCGAACCCGAAATATATTCGGCAGCTGCCGCTGCAGCCCTAAAAGCTTCTGTTTGTCTTATCTCAAATGATGTTTTAGGTGCGTTTTCAAATACCTTAATTAAGTTGGGTTGCATTCTTTGGTGAATATTTTCAAAGGCGTCAGTTACTTCTTTTGCTGTATGATAAGGCCTGAATTTCTTATCTGTATTTAAGTAACCAAAGAAAGATTTTAAATCAGCTTTAAAGCCTACTAAATTTTTAATACTGTCCATTGCTTTTCTAATTCTTGCCACTTCACTTAAACCAGTTTGATAAATATCTTCAGGAGTTCTATTGGTAGTGGTTTGTTTTTTCACTTGATAGGTATACATGTCAACTCCTGTTGGTAAAGAAGACAAGCCTGAAGTAGCTCTAGCGTTTGGTAAATATTCATTTTGCAAAAAATCACCTAATTTTTTAAAAGTAGGTACAAGCACAGTAAGAATAGATGCTTGATATTCCTTGGTTAATCGCTCTTTATCTGCTTTAGAAAAACTAGCAGGTATTAAATTAATTGGGCCATAAAATAAACTTTTCTTTGCATCGGTTACAACCATACTTTGCATTTGTGGAATCATTTTTACTAGCACTGATTTTGGAAATACAATACCAGCTTTCATGCCTAATTTAAAATTTCCAATAGCAGTATCCGCCCAAATAGAAAAAGCATTGACCCTTTTTAACCAGTCGTCATAATCTTTCACCTTTTTAAATGGCTGACCGCTTGTGCCCGAGCCCATTTGAGCAAAAATTAAGGGGAAGGAATTTATTTGACAAAATGGTAAATATTCAAAGTGGTATTTATAGCCCTCCTTATTTATTTCCAATTCGTCTTTTAATACGTCATAAGATATTTGATCATTGGCATTTAATGATTCGCGGTTATAATTATTTAAACTATCTAAAAAACGTTGAATGAATTTTTTACGGTCTTCCATGAACGCCATAGAGCCATCATTGGGAAGTAGGTCATTGTACCTATTGTCGCCTATTTGAGTGGCTAGAAGTGGATTTTGTTTTAGCCCTTCTTGATAATACAGTTCGGTAAGCGCTGCGAAGCTTTTGTTGGCTTCAAGAGCCTTGTTTGAAGGGTTTTGCTTACATGCGCCTAAGCTGCTTAGGAAAACTAAAGCAAGTATGATTTTTTTCATTTTACTGTATTTTCATAAAAATAAAGGAATAAAGCTCAATATTTTAATTTTCGGTATCTATTCCCATTTACTGTTGTTTTAGCCGAAATTCCCGAACTTCATTCTTATTCAACAACAGCATTATGAAGCACAGTTTTTTAATTCCTAGACTTAGTTTGTTGCTAATTTATTTAATGGCATATAACATTGCAATTTCTCAAGAAAATAAATCAACTAATTATAGTGTTCTTGTTTCTCTATTCAAGGAATGGCGTGCTTTTGAAAAACCTCCTTTGAGAAATGGTGCACCTGATTATACTGTTGAGACTTTTAATAAAAGGTTACCAGTATTTAAAAAATTGCAGCAAAAATTGTATGCTATTGATACATCGGCATGGAGAATTGAGAACAAGGTTGATTGGATGATAGTATGGGCTGAAATGAATGGGTATGATTTTAATCACAGAATTTTAAAACCTTGGACAAGGGATCCTGCTTTTTATAAAACCATCTGGACTGAACGCAGTGATGTTCCTGCACATGAAGGGCCTACCAATCATGCTGTTATAGACATTTGGAAATATGGTTTTCCACTTTCGCTTTCAGATAAAAATAAATTAGTTGAACAGCTGAAGGTAATTGAACCGCTTAATGAACAAGCCATGTTGAACCTAACGGGAAATGCTAAGGAACTGTGGGTAGCTGGAATAAGAGATATTAAATCACAAATTGATGATTTAAATGAGTTATTTGAAAAATCTGGTGTGAAAGAAGATCAAAATTTGTCTGCAGCAATTCAAAAATCAATTGCATCAACAAAGAAACTGGTACAATGGCTTGAAGCAGGTTCTTCCAAGAAAACTGGACCTTCTGGTATAGGCAAGGAAAATTATAATTGGTATGCAAAAAATGTTCACCTTGTTCCATTAACATGGGATGACCAAGTGATCTTACTAAAAAGAGAACTTTCAAGAGCTTGGGCTTCTCTTAAACTTGAGGAACATCGAAATAGAAAATTGCCATTACTTTCTGAGGCAAATACAGCTTTGGAATATGATTCCTTGAATGAAAGATCGGTTAAGAGCATTATTCAATTCCTTGATCAGCAGCAATTGCTAACAATGAAAAACTATTATGAACCCGCCTTGAGGGCGCACAAAGGAGGGTTTGTTCCAAAAGAGAAACGTAATTTTTTCTTGATCACCATGCATTATGATCCACGCCCTTTGTTTTCTCACTTTTATCATTGGTTTGAATTAGCGCAAATGGATCTAGAACCACATGTTTCTGAAATTCGTAGAGCACCATTGTTATATAATATTTTTGATTCACGCAATGAAGGCATGGCAACAGCAGTTGAAGAAATTTTCATGAATGCAGGATTATATGATTCTAATCCAAGGGTAAGAGAGATTGTATATATTTTGATTGCCCAACGTGCAGCACGGGGGTTGGGTTCGCTTTATGCCCATGCAAATGAAATGACCATGGAGGATGCCGGAAAAGTGCATGCTGAATATACGCCACGCGGCTGGATGAAAACTGAGAAAGAGTTATTGAAATTTGAACAGCATCTTTATTTAAGACAGCCGGGATATGGCACAAGTTATATTACAGGAAAATTCCTCATTGATGAAGCCATGGCTGAATATGCCAGAAAAATGGAATTGTCCGGTCAAACATTTTCAATCAAGAATTTTTTAGACCGGATGAACCAGATTGGTTCAGTACCAACATCATTGGCTGCTTGGGAATTAAATAACGCCAATTAGTCAATGGTTAATGAAACACCATAAAAAAAATAATGTTTTTTATTTTTCAAATTCAATAAAATGTTCGGAAGCATATTCATCATCTCCAGGCTTAATTCGTTTAACAAAAAAACGAGCCCGCTTTCCAAGTTGAACAGAAGTATTTTTTTCTTTAATGTCATTGGGGTCGTTTAAAGGTTGTAATGAGGGGTACCAAAGAATATACCCTGGTTTCTGAAAAACCAATGCTGGTTTAGTCCAATCTTGACTATTGTTCCCGGCACCCAAGTCTTTATTTTTATTAAATGAAATAAATATTTTATCTCCCTGCCATGATTTTCCTTCTACTTTACCCATCATCATTACCCAACAATTTAAGTAGGTGTTCCAGCTTACCGATGGTCCCCAATGAAAACCACCTGTAGGAGAAGAAGCAGCACCGCCGCCTTCTTTTAAAGGAATTTGTAATGAACGAACAGGAACTCCATAACTATCATAAGGAATAGAAAAAGATTTTCCATCCCATCTTTTTGCCTTTCCTACTGGATTGTCTAGATCTTTTAAGGCAATACGTGCAATGCTAATACATTGTCCGCTCCATTCTGTTTTGGCGCTATATGTTTTTTCATTATAGATTCCAGGATACCCATACTCCCCATAAAATAAATACAAATAGTCTCCACTTGCTACTGCTGATGGATCACCAACACCACCTGCAAAAGTATTAGAAGTATTGATTGGTTTAAGAATCATCCTTGGGTCATAGTCTTCTATGAAAATACCTTTGTTTACCCAGCTTTTGCCCCCATCCATAGACTTCATAACACCAATGCGACAAACAGCTGCAGGGCTTTCTGGACCAGTTAATCCTTGGGGCCAGAGCTTGTTGTTATATCCTTCTTTAGTAATAGAATCATAGGGCAAAGTAATAGGATAGTTCTCGTTGTGATAAATGCCAAAAAGTGTTTTACCCGATAGATCTTTTTTGTCTTGGTAAACAGTCTCAAACCATACTGCACCATGTAATCCTTTCTGTCCTACAGGAACATTGATGGGCATTATAGGGTTAAAGAATTTATCAGCGGGGTTTTTAAAAACGGCTTCTGCATTTTTGCCATCAGAATATTTTAAATCTTTTGCATATCCCCATAATGGATCTTCGCCATATTTGCCAGGAAAAATCCTAAAAGTATCTCCTATCCATACTTCCGCCATATTACAATCAACAAAAGAATTGAAAGTAATTTTTGGGGCAGGAACTAATTTGAATTTTGGCGTAAGGTTTGCTGTAGTATCTATAAACGCAGGTGCTTCACTAAAAAATCCGAGCATGAAGGGGATCCATGAAAAAATGAATAATAATTGCATTTGCATTAATATTTATGATGGGCAATCTTGGCAACTTAAATTTAAGGATATTCATAAGCACCTTCAAGAATTTTTCTAATAGGGCGAAAAATCCATAAGATTTCTACCTCTAATACGGGAGTAAAGAAGGTGTTTTCTCCATATAGTTACAACAGCTAATTAATTATTCAGCTTATTGAGATCCTTTTCAAATTGCTGCTGTATTTTCCATGAAGACAAGCCAGCTGTTCCGTTACTCAGGGATATGAGCGTATACCCATTTTGCAAATCACGTACTAAATTATTTTTAAATCCATTCCAACTACCTGAATGGGAAACTTTTTTTCCGGGTTCATTTATTATCCAACCAAAACCATAAGCCATTTTTGCTTTTTCTTGAACAAGAACTGGTGTATATGCTTCTTGTAGAATTTCTGGTTTAAGTAGTTTGCCATTTCTCAATGCCTGATCCCACTTGAGAAGATCACCTATAGTAGAATATATATTTCCATCCCCAACTACTTCATCAAGGGGGGTAAGATCAAACGAATTCCATTTGCCATCAATGTATTTCATGCCATAAATTCTACTCTTTGGTGAATTTGACATCTTCACTGTTTGAACGTAAGTATCTTTAAGTCCCAAAGGTTTGGTTATTTTTTTCTTTAACAATTCCGAATAAGTCATACCACTGATAGATTCTAGTATAACCGCTAAAACAGCATAACCAGTATTACAATAGTTGAACTTTTCACCTGGCACTGAATTTAAGGTTGGTTTGTGTTGAACAAGGAGTTCAAACAATTTACGATTATCAATGGTGTCTTTAATCTTGAGTGTATCTTTTACCCAATCAAAATATTCAATCATGCCATGTGTATGATTCAACAAGTTCCTTATTGTGATTTGCTTATATGGGAACTCGTTAAGATACATGCTAACATTGTCATCAATTTTCAATTTACCTTCTTGTGCATACATCAAAATTAGTGTGGAGGTAAATGTTTTTGAAATAGATGCAAGATTGAATGAAGATCCTGAGGTAAGTTTTTTAGTGGCTGAGCTATCTGTGAAGCCAATGCTTTTTTCATAAAGCTTTACGCCATTTTTTGCCAATAGAATATTGCCATTGAATTCATGTATTTGGTTAATGCTATCAATTGATTTGTCAAATTTATTAATGAGATCCTGCAAGGATTGGGCTTGCAGAAGGGATGATAAAGCCATTGAAACAACAATGCACAAGAATTTTTTATTCATTTTGGTCAAACTGAAAATCGCCCATTTTTTAAACATAAAATATTATTGATTTCATTAAATTTATGGTAATTATAGAAACGCTATTTTGAAAAGCATGGTTTTTAACGATTATTATTATTCCCATATATAGCTTCTATTCCATTATCATAATAGCTGAAAGTTGGGCTATTGAGTCCCAAAGGTTTTGAAGTCTAACATTTTCATTTTCTGAATGCTGATTGTTGTCGTGATTCACCAAGCATAAATTAATTACTTTGGCATTAAGATGTTTCTCAAAAAGATACAATGGTAAACTACCTCCAGATGTTGGCTCTAATATCAGTTGCTTATTAGTAGCTGATTTTACTGCCTTTATAACTTGCTGAGAAATTGGCAAATCCAATGGTGTTCGTTGTGCATTGTATCCGCCTTTAATGATTTTTAATTTTGCAATTTTTGGATTTTGTAATCGCTCTTCATCAGTAGGATCCCGATCCAAAAGAAGAAATCCCTGTTCAATTACATGTTGTTTTAATAATTCAATTTGCTTTAAATAATCTGTTCCCAGCACTTGACGTAAATCAAGCGTTGCTTTTGACTCTGTTGTGATAACATTGCTAGCGCGATTTTCTACATCTGCGCATTTGATTCCATTGATATTTAAAGAGGGTAACTCAAAAGTTTCAAAAAGTGTTTTTCCTCCTCCCTCGGGTTTATTAATTCCCAATTCCTTTTTCATTTGCTCATCAACAGAAGGGATTGCATTAAAAGCATTTTTCTCAGATGTACTAAATGGAATAACATCATCATAATATCCTTTTACCTTTACTAAACCATTATCATCCTTCATGCTTGCAAGCAGTTTGGACATTAATAAACATGGGTTAGGAGCCCAATTACCGTAATGACCACTATGAAGTGGACGCTTTGGGCCATAAACAGTTAGATCAACATTTACATCACCTCTTACCCCAAAATCTATCATCGGCAATCCAGATTGATGTACAGGACCATCACCAATTAACCATAAATCAGCCTTTAGTAAATCTTTGTGTTTATCAAGTATTTCTCCAAGATGTAATGAACCAATTTCTTCTTCTCCTTCAAAGAAAAATTTAATATTGTTTTTCAGTTTTACCCCAGTTTTAATTAAAGCATCATAGGCATTGATAATAGTCATCACACCTGCCTTATCATCTGAACTACTCCTACATGAAATTCTCCATTCTGGGTCAAAGGGTTTCCCATCGGTTGGAAATGCAATTGCTTTCCCTGACTGTTCAATGGATTTATCTAATAAAACAGGTTGATAGGGCTTTAATGCAGGATTCCACTTTTCAGGGCTTACAGGTTGTCCATCATAATGGGCATAAAATATAATAGTAAGTGTAGCACCTGGAACCAATACTTCACCATAAATTGCTTTGGGTGTACCCTTGGTATTGGATTCGAGCAACTTTGTTTGAATACCTCGCTTTTTCAACATTGATTCAATGAAAAGAGCATTTTTAGTAATATTGACTTTATCTAAAGCGTGGTTTGGCAAAGACAAGAGACTAAAATATTCTTTAATCATTTCATTTTGATGCTGTAAGCAATATTTATTTACCCTATCAATAGCAGTTTGTCCTGCAGCCATTTGATATGTGAACAAAAGAATTGCTATAAAAAACTGTTTCATAAATTCTTTTTAAATGCTTCTACTCAATTATGACTTAAGATTTTGTATCAAGTTCTTTGAGTTTATTTTGAAAATAGGTGGATGTAGGATAATATTTTAATGCCATTGTTAATACTTTTTTTGCTTTTACAGGATCTGGGTATCTGTCTGGCGAAGTAAGGTAATGAACAAGTATTTCAAAAATATCTTGAGGAGGATTCATTTTCAATCCAATTTTTGACTCAATTTCTTTAAAATGTGATTCAATTAAATCTGGATCTTTCATATAATCATAATGACTTTTATGATATCCTTCAAAAATAAAAAGAAGTCCATTGTACCAACTCAACATAGGTATAGAAGAATGATCCGTATTTGGGATACAATCCACCTTATATTGTAAATTTTTTGAAGAAGCCTTCTGCATTGCTTTTCCAATGTTGAAGATGGAATTTGAATGAAAATTTAGGTTACCTCCATAATTGCTAGAGTCAATAACGCTAACATAATACTTTCTCATCTTGTCTTTTGGCATTGCTTGAAGCAATTCAGGTGCTTTAATTACATATTTAGCGCTGTCCCACCATAAACTTGGATCTATTGAAATAGCAGCATTAAATAAATTAGGGTACTTTAAAAAAGTATAAGTAGCAGTTAAGCCTCCTAGTGAATGACCAACATAGATTCGATAAGGATTTGTTCTGTAATTATTTTCTACATATGTAAATACTTCTTCTTTCAAAAAATTCAAAAATTTCTCACCACCTCCACTTCCTTGCATCATGAGTTTTTGTTCAGGTGTTTTTGCATCATCCCCATTTGGTTGCTTTGTAGACGCATTAGGAGTTAAGTCACGTATCCGTTTTTCAGTATCAACTCCTACAACAATCATTTCGGGAATCTGATAATTTACATGATCTTTCTCGCTCATAAAACTTACAATTCCAGTTAGAGGGAAAAAAGCGGTTTTACCATCCAAAACATATATCACAGGATAGGTTTGGGTTGCGTCTTTTTGTTCGTAATAGGAAGCTGGTACCCGAATCCAGATAGTTCTATCCTCTGCCATTAGTTTTGAATGAAAATCTATTCTTAAGCCATTTTCTATTGGAGCGGATTTGAACACTTGTGCCTCCAACTTTAAAGGGAATAGCAACAAAAGGAAAAAAATATTTTGCATAGATTCTTATAGTTAAATAAAAGATTACCTACTCAAAACAATTTCGCTTTTTTATTTGATGTTTAAAAATAGTTTTTTAGTAAGTACTTGTAACTACAGAAAATACGCTCATTGCGGTGTTAAAGCAAACTAATTCTATAAATTAGTTCAGACCCGCCCCTTCCAAGCGCAGAAATGTTGGAAGAAAATCTTACTTATCTCAACAGCGCCAATTCCCCCTCTTCAATCCGAGCAATAGCATATCTCTTCACTTCATTGATTTTCATTTCATCCAACACTTTTACCAAATCACCATAGCTAGAACTATCAGCAGGTTTAATTACTACAAAGAAGTCCTTGTCCTTGGTTCTTAGTTTTTTATCCATAATTAACTGGCGCATGTCTTTCAAATTGGTAAGTTGAAACTTGCTTGGGTCTAATTGTCCTTCATAAAAATAGACTTTGCCATTATCTGCTGGCATTAAAGTAAGGGCTCCAGTCTCCTTAATATTCATAGGGTCTCCACTATCATCTGGCATGATAAATTTCAAGGCATTAGCTTGACTCATGGTGGTAGTGAAAATAAAAAAGGTGATTAGTAAGAAGCCTAAGTCAACCATTGGAGTCAAATCTACCCTGGTAGATAAAACCTTTCTTCTAAAAGCAGACTTGCTTTTAGAACTGCCGTTGTTGGGATTGTTCATTTCTGCCATAACATAGTTTTTAATTAAGATGTAGGATTCTCAAAAATCCATACTTATTTTTTAGATTTACGCTCATGAAATTCAATCCCTGCAGTATCATATTTTTTATCCTGGTTTCTTTTTCAAGTTTTGGTCAAAACTTAAACAATGACGCAGCCTATTTTTTTTATCGCTATGATAAAAGCATCATAAAAAGGAATAAAATAGCCAGTTTAGTCATAGACCTAGTGGTTATGGACAACAAACCTGGAGCAACCAAAGTCCATTATTTTGACAAGGAGGGAAACTTGACTAAAATTTCTGACCTAGATTCGAACGGTGTTACCAAGGGTGAATATTTCTTTTTTGTCAATGAACATCAAGATTTAGTTACTCGTATTTATAAGGACTATGAACTTAACAAAAAAGATACCGTCAGGTATTTTAAAAGCTATGATAAGGGCAAACTTATCAAAGACTCAAGTACAGAGTATTCAAGTTGCACTGAGTTTAGTTATAACCCAAGTGGGCAAATAATACAAAAAGTTAGTACAGACTATTTTTCAAAAAACAATTTTCGGAAAAAAATAGTTTCATATACATTGGATGGGTTGGGAAGAATCAACAACTGCAAGGAATTCTTTTATATGAACAAATTTGATACAATAGGTACCATATATTCCAATCGAGATTATTATTACAATAAGCAAGGTTTATTAGAAAAGGAGTTTGAAAACATTAAAAACACCGATCTGGTTGGTACAATCACTTACCATTATAATCCACTTGGACAACTTGTTTTATGGAAAAGAGAAAAAGGGGCAACTTATAGTTATACCTATAATTCAAAAGGTTTGCTAACAACTGTATTAATGGACATGTATGTTGAACCTGATGCTTTTATGCCTGAAGAAATAAAAATTTTGGCAAAAGATATTTATAGGTATAGCACTCGATTTTAATGATGATTCAATTTTAAGAAGATGAAATCTAAAATTTTATTTGGTATTGTATTTTCATTTTCAGTCCAATTTTCATTTGCTCAGTTCAAGCAAAATGATACGCTATTTATTGTACGCAACATCAATAAAGAATTCACTCATTTTATATTTATAGATACCAATAAGCATTCCCCTGTTTACAAAATGGTAGCTGATTTTAATTTTGATCAATTTGATCTTGATACTTATAAAAGATCTTTGGCTTATTTGTCTAAACAAAAATTAATTCCAAAGAAATATAGTTTTAGCAATTTTCCTAGGGAGTGGGTACAGTTGGTTCCTTTTAAAGATGTTATTTATGTTTATAAGCCCAATGATTTCTACTCCCATCTTAAAATAAAATTAACTGATTCGGTATTCATTTATTGGGGAGGGGAGGGGCCTGAAGCAAATTATATGCAACAGTTTCAAAAATTAGATAGTGTAACTTATGAATTTAAACTGAGGGCCAGTTGGCCCTATAAAACAATTTTAACTATCAAAATTCTAAACCAAGAAAAAGGGATTGCTGTTTTCAGGTTTCAACAATTTGATCAATTAGGAAAATTAGGAAACCTCTATTATCAATTAATGGGCGATGTTACCAAAATGCGCAACATTCCACTTTTGGTTAATGATTCAGATAAGGCTAAACAATATGAAGTAGATGTTGATAAAATTGATTATTCAGAATATTTTAAAGGCAAAAAATAACTAACTACTATTTCATTTGCTCATCCAACTCCTTCAAAAACCGCTCCGCATTCAATAAATGCAATTGCTGCTTTTCCGGACTCATTTTATCAAAGGTTTTCACCAACATGCCCAATCTAGGATTTTTCAAAAAGAAATCTCTGTGTACATGCATGAATCGCCAGAACAACCCATCCCAAATGGGTTGCCAATCTCCCTTAGGATAATCACTCATTTTCATTAAGTAATTACTGCCACTAATATAAGGTTTGGTTGTCATTAAACCCCCATCTGCAAATTGGGTCATGCCATAGACATTGGGTACCATAACCCAATCATAAGCATCTATAAATAATTCCATAAACCACTGATACACTTGATCAGGTTCAAATTCACAGAGCAACATAAAATTGCCTAAGACCATGAGCCGTTCTATATGATGACAATAACCAGTTGCCAATATTTTTTTAATGGTGCTATCAATGGGAGCTATACCCGTATTACCCGTCCAAAATCCCTCAGGTATTTTTCTACTGAAATTCCAATAATTGGTGCTCCGTTGTTTGCCACCCTCTCTTTCATACACCAAGTGAATAAACTCTCGCCAACCCATGACCTGTCTTATAAATCCTTCTAAGGAATTGAGTGGAATCTGGTATTGTTCCGCTTGTTCAATTACCCTGTCCAATACCTGTTGCGGGTTTAACAAACCAATATTGAGCATGGGGGTTAACACGGAATGATGCAGCACTGTTTCATTTGTTACAATGGCGTCTTCATAAATTCCAAAATGCTCAAAGCGATGTGCAATAAAATCTTCTAACCATTGCTCCGCCTCTTGAAAACTAATCACAAACAAATGTGGCCCATTAACAGTTCCATAATTATTGGGAAAATGCTGCTGAACATAGGTTCTAGCTTCTACTAAAAATGCATTATCCGAAAATTGTTGAATAGCTGGCGCGATCCCTTTTTTTGGAAAAGGTTTTCTGTTGTCCGAATCAAAGGTCCATTGACCGCCAAGGGGTTTTCCATCGGCTTCTAATAAAAGTTTTCGATCTTTTCTTTGCCAAGTATAAAAATCAGTTTGAAAATAAGTTTTCCTTTTGCTAAAATAAGATTCAACAGTTTCCTTGCTATTTAAAAAATTAGGACTTTCGTAAGTAATTAATTTGATTTGGTTGGCAGCACAACTCTTTGTGATTCTTTGTTGCAACCAATCATCCGCCACTGCAGCCACATGAATTTCAGTTGTTTGTTCAGAAGCCAATTGTTTGATTAATTCGCGAACATCTTGTAAAGGGTGATTGCTGTCAATATAAATTACCTGATAGCCCTGCGCTATTAACCAATCTTGGTAAAATTGCATACTGGCCCTATGCAGGATTAGTTTCTGTTTGTGAAATCTAAATTGTTTGAAAAACAAATATTCCTCAACTAAATAAACCGGTCTATCTTTTTGAAAAGCAGGATGTGCTTGAAATAATTGATGCGGGAATACCAAACTTACTGCAACTGACATAAACATTAAACAGGTATCCAGAACCAATTGTTCGGATCTTCAAAAATTACTCCACTATAGCTTCTGCCTCAATTTCAACCAAATAATCATCCCCAATTAAATTGGCTTGCACCATGGTATTGGCTGGTTGAATTGCTGCAAATCTTTGGCCGTGCGCTCTAGCAATGGGTTCCCATTGGTTAATGTCTTTGACAAAAACGCGTGTTCTTACCACGTCTTCTAATTTGCCACCCAAGGATTGAATAGCCCCTTCTATTTTGTCAAAAATAAAATGAGCTTGTGCTGCAGGATCATTACCCCCAATTACTTGGTTGCCATGGGTAGCAGTTGTACCCGAAACAAGAATTCGGTTTCCTTTTCTAACAGCGCGGCTATATCCAGCCATAGATTCCCAACTAGTGCCCGATAAGGCCTTTGTTTTTCCTTGTGCATCGGTAATGGTTGGGTAAGGAACTGGAAATTCTTTTATATGATGACTCAGGTCTCCTGAAGCGGTTAAATAGGGTGGCTTTCTGTATTCATCACCACAGTCACCAGGAATGGATTGTCCCTTTGCCAATACGGTTTTAATCTGGGCTAATTCCGCAGTGCTTAATTGAATGTCTAATACTTTTTTGTTCTCTAAAATATGTTCAGAAACACCCATTCTAGCGCCAATAATCACGCCCCCTACAGCTGGCTGTTCTTTAATATAAGCACTTGCAATAGTTGCTATAGAAACCTGGTGTGCTTGTGCGATGCTATACAATGTTTGTAATAGCTCTTGATACCAAGTCCATCCACCAGCAGTGTCTATATAACGCTTGTATTTCATTTGCGACCATGTGAGTGAATCATTGATGGCGGGTTCAGTTTGATTCAACCATTTCTCACTAAAGAAGCCTCCGCCTACGGTTCCAAAAGCCAGCAGTTTTACATTGTGTTTCAAACAAGTTTCAGTCATTTTTCCCGCTGCCCGTTGGTCTAATAAGGAATAACAAACCTGATTGCTTACTACATTGATTCCAGATTGAATCACCATATTCAAATGTGCTTCGTCAAAATTGGTGAGACCCAAATTGGCAATCAATCCTTCTTGTTGCAATTTTTGCAAACCATACAAACAATCCAACCAACTGGGATGTGCATAATTCCAAGCATGAAATTGCATGAGTTGAATTTGATCAGTTTGTAATCTGGTCAAAGCTTTTTTTACCGCAGCTTCAATTTGTGTGGAACTGATATTTCCGGGGCTGGGTACCCATTTGGTTAGAAATTGAACATCGCGCAAGCCATAGTTTTTTCTAAATACACCCACTACTTCTTCTGCTGACCCATAATGATCCGCCATGTCAAAGCTGGTAAAGCCCTGTTCATAATAAGCGTACATGGCTTTGGCTGTTGCTATGGGGTCTACTTTGTGATTGTCCCTTTCTAAATCGGCAATCTGCCAAAGACCAATCAATGCTTTTGAAATACTAAGATTTTCACTAAGTCTGGTACTGTTCATTAGAATATTTTGAAGGCTTATTCAGCCGGTAATGCTTTAAAATAATTGGTCTTGGTTAATCCTGTTTTTTTCAATTTAGTCCAGTAAAACAAAAAGATAATGGTTGCTAGCAACATAACTAATGCACAAACATAACTGGCATGAAAATACCAAGCTTTTTGAACAGTAGCTAGATCATTTTGAATATGAATCAACAATAAAAATCCAAGCGTCATCATTCCAAGAATAGCAATGGTTTTTTGTAGTAAGGGGTTTTTGATCACGGCTATTTCTTTGGCTAAGCTTGGATTGTAGCGTTGAATCAACAAAACCGATAGACAGATTAACATAAAATTGATGAGCATAGACATGACCATGATATCTATACCTAGAAAAATATCGCTGGCAAAATGACAACCCAAAATCCCTAGGCTGGATACCATGCCACTAAAAAGAATGGCCCAATAGGGTGTCTTGTATTTTGGATGAATAGTGGTTAACCATATTGGAAACAACTGATCCTTTGACCAAGCAAAACAAAGCCTTGATACAGAAAGAACCATGGAGGGTAGGTCTTTCAATAGTGCAATACTGGCTCCCAACATGATGAGTACAGACCAAAATGGGGGTAATACATAATTCAGTAGCGTAGTAGCAGAAATGTCCTTGCTATTGGCCAAGTCTCTCACAAAATTCCAAGGCGCTATTCTATAGACTGCAAAAGTAAACAACAAATAAAATAGGGTAACCGTTACAATAGTAATTAGGATGGCTCTTGGTAATGATTTGCTGGGATTCTTGGCTTCGCCACCCGCTTGCGCTATGGAATCAAATCCAATAAAACTGGCAAATAATACAGCCGCCGCGCTTAAAAACTGTTGCCAATGAAATGTACCTGCTTCTCTATGAATTTGAATACCGTCTTTTTGAAAAACACCTTGAACAAAATCAGTTTCTGTATAGATAAATCCAGCAATGATAACTATGCTTGCTAATAAAAAAGTAATCAACACCAAACCAATAATAGTAAACTGATAGGTTTGAATCCCAAAAATATTGATTAGGATAAAACTCCATAATAAACCTAAAGACAAGAATAATCTGGTATTGGGTTGGTCAAAAAATTGGGCCAGTGCTTTCCAATCTAGTGTAATACATACATCGCGGAAAAAGGGTAAGACCATATAAGAGACCACTCCAATGACAATAGATAAGCCAAACCATTGTGAGAAGCTAGCAACAAATCCCCAATAAGGATGAATAGACCTGCTGGCATATACATAACTGCCTCCCGCTCTGGGCATGGCACTAGAGAGAATGGCATAACAGATGGCTGCAAAAAGAGCAGGTACTGCTGCGGCTAGAAATGCAGGAAGAATATATGGGCCAATACCTGGCACATTTTTTTGAAGCATGAAGGGAACAATATATATAGAAGCCCCAATCATGGATGAGATGCCCGTGGCTACTAAACCTGTAATATTGATATTCCTAGATAAGCCGCTTGTTTGTTCCATATTGTCTTTCAAAACTGTGTCCCCAATATAGCCAATAAATCAATAAATTTACCCATTGCTTACCTTACTTCATTGCCATGAGAAAATACTTTTTCCTGTTATTGGTTGCAGCTTCTGTAGCCCAAGCGCAAACCAAATTGGTAGAAACCAATCTTACAGACAATATCAAAGTCATTAAAGTAAATGACCAAATTGCTTTGGGTTATTCCACCGAATCTGGCGTAAAAATTATCAAACAAGACGGTCTTCCATTCAAGGACTTAAATAAAAATGGCAAGCTGGATAAATATGAAGACTGGCGTTTGTCTGTAGCGGAAAGAGCCAAAGACTTGGCTTCCAAAATGACGGTAGAACAAATTGCAGGTATGATGCTTTATAGCCGCCACCAAGCCATTCCAGCGCAAGAAAGAGGCATGTTTGGAGGAACTTATAAAAACAAACCTTTTTCTACAAGTGGGGCTAAAGCTTCAGATTTATCTGATCAACAAATTGCTTTTTTAACCAAGGATAATTTGCGTCATGTATTGATTACATCTGTTCAAAACCCTGTGGTATCAGCCACTTGGAATAATAATGTGCAACAATTAGTAGAAGGCATTGGCACGGGTATTCCAGCCAATAATAGTTCTGATCCAAGAAATGGCGCCAACAAAGACGCAGAGTACAATGCAGGTTCTGGGGGTGCTATTTCTCAGTGGCCAGAAGAACTGGGATTGGCCGCAACATTTGACCCGGCCATCACAAAACTATTTGGCGCTATTGCTTCTAAGGAATATCGCGCACTTGGAATTACAACAGCGCTTTCTCCTCAAATTGATTTGGCTACCGAGCCTAGGTGGAACCGCTTTGTTGGAACATTTGGAGAAGACCCTCAATTGGCAACTGATATGGCAAGGGCTTATGTAGACGGTTTTCAATCATCACCCAAAGCCATTGCGGCGTATCAAGGTTGGGGAAATTTGAGCGTAAATGCCATGGTGAAACATTGGCCCAGTGGTGGTCCTGAAGAAGGCGGGCGCGATGGGCATTTTGCTTATGGAAAATTTGCTGTTTATCCGGGTAACCAATTTCAAACACATTTGCGCACATTTACAGAAGGAGCATTTAAATTAACTGGTGGCACTAAGAAAGCATCGGCTGTAATGCCCTACTATACCATCTCGTATAACCAAGACAAAAAGAATGGAGAGAACGTAGGTAATGGTTTTAGTAAGTACATTATCACGGATTTATTACGCAATAAATATGGGTACAATGGTGTGGTTTGTACCGATTGGTTAATCACAGCCAACGAAGGTGAAAAACCTGATGTGTTTTCTGGTAAGTCATGGGGTGTTGAAAAATTAAGTATCGCAGAGCGACACTATAAAGTATTGATGGCTGGTGTGGATCAGTTTGGTGGCAACAATGATATTAACCCTGTTTTAGAAGCTTATCAAATGGGTGTTAAAGAACACGGAGAAGCTTTTATGCGTCAGCGTTTTGAGCAATCTGCTTACAGATTATTATTGAATGTATTTAGGGTAGGTTTGTTTGAGAATCCTTATCTGGATCCAAATGTATCCAAAGCCATTGTTGGACAACCCTTATTTATGAAAGCAGGTTATGATGCCCAATTAAAATCTATTGTGTTACTCAAGAATCAAAACAAGACACTGCCCATTCAAAAAGGTAAAACTGTCTATGTGCCCAAACGAACAACGCCTGCAAGCATCAACTTTTTTGGACAACCCGTTCCAGAAAAAACAGAATATCCTGTAAACCTTGAATTGATTAAAAAATACTATGCCGTAACGGATGATCCAAGCAAGGCAGATTTTGCATTGGTCTTTATCAAGAGTCCTGTTAGTGGTGGTTATAGTAGGGCAGATAGGGAAGCAGGTGGTAACGGTTATGTTCCAATTTCGCTGCAATTAAAAGATTATACAGCAACAGATGCAAGGACGCATAGTATTGCCGCAGGCGATCCTGTAATAGACCCTACTGTTACTGATAGAACTTATTTGGGTAAGACTTCTAAGTCCAATTCTTCTCCCGATTTGAATACTATTTTAGATGCCAAGAAAGCCATGAAAGGCAAACCCGTATTGGTTGCGGTGAGTATGAGCAATCCCATGGTTTTTGGAGAATTTGAAGCACAGGTAGATGCTATTTTGGGTGAGTTTGGTGTTCAAGTGGAAGCATTATTAGACATTGTTTCTGGTAAAGAAGAACCATCTGCATTGTTGCCCATGCAAATGCCAGCAAATATGTCTACGGTTGAAAAACAAATGGAAGATGTTCCAAGAGACATGATTCCATATAAAGACAGCAATGGTCATGTGTATGATTTTGGATATGGTCTAAACTGGAAAGGCGTGATCAATGATGTCAGGGTTAAAAAGTACGTTCCTAAAAAATAGCAAATCATCTATGCTAGCGTACAATCGTTTGCGCAAGATTTAAACGTGAAATGGCCGGAATTTTTAGTAGCATTGGTGAGTTTTTGAACCTATCAATGCTTCTTGTATGAAATCAATAGTTGGGCTGATTTGTCTGTTTCTTTTGAATGCTTTTCAAGTAAATGCTCAAACGGGTTCTAAGCCTTTGGCTGCCCATCAGTTTAAATTAGGTAAGGAAGATTTCTTACTAGACGGGAAACCTTATCAAATAATTAGCGGAGAAATGCATCCTGCCAGAATTCCAAGAGAATACTGGCGTCATAGAATTCAAATGGCAAAAGCCATGGGATGCAATACCATTGCGGCCTATATCTTTTGGAACTTTCATGAAACCACAGAAGGGATTTTTGATTTTAAAAGCAATAACAAAGACGTTGCTGCTTTTGTTAAGCTTTGTCAAGAAGAGGGTATGTGGGTAATTTTTAGACCTGGGCCCTATGTGTGTGCGGAATGGGATTTTGGTGGCATTCCTCCTTATTTATTAAAGATTCCAGACATTAAAGTACGCTGCATGGATCCTAGGTATATGAGTGCAGCTACTAGGTATATCAATCGTTTGGCCAAAGAAGTAGTGAACCTGCAAGTGAGTAAGGGTGGCCCCATATTAATGGTACAGGTAGAAAATGAATATGGTAGTTATGGCAATGACAAAGTCTATATGGAAACCTTGCGTAAGCTTTGGATGAACAATGGCTTTACGGTTCCTTTCTATACTTCTGATGGGCCTACAGCATATATGTTGGATGCTGGTAATATAGATGGCGCTGCTATTGGTCTAGACAGTGGTGGAAATGAGGGCGATTTTGCTCAAGCCAAAAAACACAATCCCAATGTGCCTGCATTTAGTGGAGAGACTTATCCCGGTTGGTTAACCCATTGGGGCGAAAAATGGGCAAAGCCCGATACCAATGATTTGAAAAAAGAAATCACCTATTTATTAGAACATAAGAAATCATTTAACCTCTATGTGGTGCATGGTGGAACCAATTTTGGTTTCACGGCTGGCGCCAATGCATTTTCTCCTTCCCAGTATCAGCCAGATCTTACCAGCTATGATTATGATTCACCCATTAGTGAACAAGGAATGGCAACACCCAAATATTATATGCTAAGAAGGATGATTCAGGCGCATACTGATAAGCCTTTACCAGCCATACCTGCACCCATTAAAACCATCAGTATTGCTGCTTTTGATTTACAACAAGTAGGATCAATTTGGGATTATCAACTTCCAACTATCGCTTCAGCGCAACCAAAGTCCTTTGAGGCATTGGGTCAAAATCAAGGGATGGCTATTTATTCTACTACGCTGATTGGTCACAAATCAGGTAAGTTGAAAATTTGGGAGCCACATGATTATGCCCTGGTTTTTTTAAATGGAAAGTTTATTGATACGGTATACAGAGATGGTGGGAATTGGGAAGTGCTTTTGCCAAAATCTGATGTGAAAAATCCATTGTTAGAAATTGTGATGG
This sequence comes from Chitinophaga pinensis, assembly GCA_943372255.1. Taxonomy (GTDB): domain Bacteria; phylum Bacteroidota; class Bacteroidia; order Chitinophagales; family Chitinophagaceae; genus Sediminibacterium; species Sediminibacterium pinensis_M. The sequence continues at coordinate 26,298 of CALRXZ020000012.1, read as the reverse complement.
AGGGTATGGGTCATATAAATTTTGCGCAGTTTATGCACGATAGAAAAGGGATTACTGATAGGGTTACCCTCAATGGCATGACGCTAATGAATTGGCAAGCCACCATGCTCCCCATGGATGAAGCATTTTTGGCCAAGCACCCACCTGTTGCAAGTGCAAAACCAATCAAGGATAAACTTTGCCATTTTTACAAAGCCTCATTTCAATTAACCGAATTAGGTGATACCTATTTTGATTTGTCAAAATATAGCAAGGGTATGGTCTACGTGAATGGTCATAACCTAGGCCGCTATTGGAATATTGGACCTCAACAAAAAATTTTCTGCCCTGCTCAATGGTTGAAAAAGGGTAGTAATGAGATTATTGTTTTTGATTTATTACAACCATCTGCCGCTGCGGTTTCTGCAGGTACTACATTAGAATAATATTTTAAATAGTTTTTATGAAGCATTACTTTTTTTTACTGTTGCTCTTGATAAGTTTCAAAACCCTTTTGGCTCAAGAACCAGCTATCATACCAAAACCTGTTTCCCTTAAAATGGAATCCGGTGTTTTTGTATTAGATGCGGCCACTGTTATTAGGGCTGATTTAAAACAAACAAGTGTTACACCAGTGGTTGATTTTTTGCGATCGTCAATAAAGAATGTTTCTGGTTTGAAATTGCCAAGTAGCAATACTGGTAAAGCCATTGTATTACAATTAACTAAGTTGGATGAAATTGGGGAGGAAGGATATTTAATGAAGGTATCAACCAATGGTATTCTCATACAAGCCAATACCAATGCAGGTTTAATTTATGGGATTCAAACCCTTTTGCAAACCTTGCCTGCTATTAGAACCAATGCAGTAATGCAAATCCCATGCATGCAAATCAAAGACTATCCTAGGTTTCAATATCGTGGAATGCATTTAGACGTGAGCCGTCATTTCTTTGGACCTGATTTAGTAAAGCAATACATTGATTTATTAGCATCGTATAAAATGAATCGCTTTCATTGGCATTTGGTAGATGATCAAGGTTGGCGTTTAGAGATCAAAAAATATCCTGCTTTGACCCAAGTTGGTGCCTGGCGCGTAGACTATACAGATCAGGTTTGGGGCAATCGCCCTCAGGCAAAAACAGGAGAACCCGCTACTTATGGCGGATATTATACACAAGAGCAGGTAAAAGAGATTATTGCTTATGCAGCGCAAAGAAATGTAACCATTGTTCCTGAAATTGAAATGCCTGGGCATGTGGCTGCTGCCATTGCTGCTTATCCCTTACTTAGTTGTACCAAGCAATTTCAGTTACCCATGACTGGTGGAAATTATAGTAATATCTCTTCTAACTATTGCGCAGGTAATGATTCTGTGTATCAGTTTATTGACAATGTATTGGATGAGGTAGTCAAATTATTTCCGTCTACCTATATTCATTTGGGTGGAGATGAAGTAGACAAAGACCCATGGAAAAAATGTGCTGTTTGTCAGGCTAAGATTGCTCGCGAACATTTGACAGACGAGAATGGCTTACAAAGCTATTTTATGAAAAGGGTAGAGGGATTACTTAAAAAAAGGAATCGGAAAATGATTGGCTGGGATGAGATTTTAGAAGGTGGTTTGGCACCAGATGCTACGGTCATGAGTTGGCGTGGAGAAGCTGGTGGAATTGAAGCCGCTAAAATGAAACATCAAGTTGTAATGACACCTGGCAAGCCTGTTTATTTTGACCATTACCAAGCTGGTCCTGAGGGAGAACCGGTTGCTATTGGTGGAATGAATACTTTGAAAATGGTCTATGATTATGAACCCATTCCCAAAGAGCTTTCAGCCTCTGATGCTACATATGTAATGGGTGCACAGGCCAATCTTTGGACAGAATTTATTACCACAGCTTCACAGGTACAATACATGGTCTTACCCAGAATGTTGGCTTTGTCTGAAGTTTTATGGACACCAAAGTCAGCTAAGAATTGGGATGCATTTAATCAACGGTTGCCCCAACAGTTTAAAGCATTTGGTCAACGTGGATTAAATTATAGTGCAGGAAATTTTGCAGTTGACATTAAGCCCTATGCGGAAAATGGGAAACTATTTGTAGCACTGAGTACAGAAATCAAAGACGCTAAAATTTGGTATACCACTGATGGCTCAGAACCTAACCTGCAAAGTCAACTATATACAGGACCAATTGCGGTTCAGTCTACACAGTGGATCAAAGCAAAGCTTTCTGTGAATAATAGTATCAAAGGGTTGCAAGCTGCCAAACAATATTTTTCTATGCATCAAGCCGTGGGCAAAACGGTTATTTATGTAAAACCCTACAGCAAATATTATCCAGCTGCTGGGCCCAATACTTTAACAGATGGTGTGCGAGGTACAGATGCTATTGGAAAAAATTGGCATGGGTTTACAGATGGTGATTTAATAGCAACCATTGACCTTGGTGAAGCCAAGCAATTGACATCAATAGCACTGGGTTGTTTGCAACATTATAAGGACTGGATTTTTCTACCCTCTAATGTTCAATTTGAAGTTTCAGTAGATGGAACAAATTTTACCTTGTTAGGAAATATTCCAAGCCCGGTATCCATTGAAGAAAAGAGCGTAATGCATGATTTTAAAATTAAAGCCCCAGCAACTCCTATTAGATTTATCAGGGTTAGTGCCAAGAACAATCTCTGCCCCAAGGGACATAGCGGAGAGGGTAAACCCGGATGGATATTTGCAGATGAATTGGTAGTTGAATAATAGTTGACTTATGAAACAAATTGGACTCTTTTTATTGGGTTGTTGGCTATTCATGTTCTGTTCTGCACAAGAGGCCGGTGTACCCGTATTTGTTTCTGGCAAAGAAGGATATAAATCCTTTAGAATCCCTGCTATCATTGCCTTACATGGCGGTGAACTTTTGGCATTTTGCGAAGGAAGGGTGAATGGCGCAGGCGATTTTGGTAATATTGATTTGGTACTCAAACACAGTAAAGACAAAGGCAAAACCTGGTCAGCATTGCAAATAGTGGTTGACAATGATAGTATGCAAATCAGTAATCCTGCACCTGTGCTGGATTTATTAGACCCAGCTTATCCCAAAGGCAGAATCTTGCTTTTTTACAATACGGGAGATAATCATGAATCAGAAGTATTGAAGGGTAACGGCAGCAAATATTGTTGGTATGTGAGTTCGGTGGACGGGGGTAACACTTGGTCAGCTCCTATAGACATTACTTTGCAAGTACATAAGCCCAACAGGCCAACCGTTAATCCTGCTTTTAATTTTAAAGAAGACTGGAGATACCATGCCAATACACCAGGACATGTAACCCAATTCAAGGAAGGCAAATACAAGGGCCGAATTTTTATTGCCGCCAATCATAGCGCTGGCCCCTTTCAAAAAAATGCGGGTCAATATGAAGCTCATGGTTACTATTCTGATGACCACGGAAAGAGTTTTCAAATCTCTAGTAGCATTGGCATACCGGGTTCCAATGAATCAACAGCTGCTGTTTTATCAGATGATAGATTAATCATGAATAGCCGTAATCAAGCAGGAACTATTCGTTCAAGAATTGTTGCTTATAGTTCTAATGGGGGGAGTACTTGGGATACTGCTTATTTTGACAAACAATTGCCAGACCCCGTTTGTGAGGGATCTATACTTGAACTTGGGAAACAAAAAGGTAAACAGGTATTGGCTTTTTGTAATGCTTCTGATAGTTTGCAGCGCAATCACTTAACCTTAAGAATCAGTTTTGATGAGGGTAAGACATGGCCCAAGACATTCCCAATTTACCATGGAGATGCTACTCCCAAAAAAGGGTTTGACTTTGCTGCCTATTCAGACCTTGTTAAAATCAGCAAACGCAATATTGGCGTGCTATATGAAAAGGATAATTATAACAGCATTCATTTTGTGATAAAAGAATGGAAATAATTAAGCCGCCATTCCAATTTGATATCCCCAAAGGGGCATAGCTGTGAAGGAAAGCCTGGATGAAATTTTTCAGATGGATTATTGGTAGAATAAAAATCTTAGCATTTAAATGCAAAAAATTATTGTTTTTCTAATAAATACTCAAGTAGCAAAGCTTTATCATAAGTAGGGCAAAAAAAGTTAAAATAATAGGGTGAGCCTTGAATTGAAAATAACTTTTTTGGGTTGTTAGACATAAGACCAGAGCCCCTTGCTTGGAAAAAAGGGAATGATTTGTGGTTACTATTTTCAAATGATTGTAGGTCTTTAATTTCTAAAGGTTTTGCCAGTTTCCCCCCTAACCTAAGTATAGCTGTGGAAAGGATTATTTTATCCATGATATTTGCTGGTTGGCCTAATAAATAATTTGCATCTGCTATTAATTGTTGCTTATATGGAGAAAATGCAGCTATTTCAAAAGCCTGAAGTAAACGAGCAATATGGTAAATGAGAACAGATGATCTTGCATACCACGGAGAGATATATTCAGGATGAAACATATAATCCCTGTTGCGAACATTTTCTAACAATAATAAAAGTGTTGCTTCATCTTGCTTTCCAAAAACCTGTTTTTGACCTAATAAGTAATACATGAGATTAGTTTGAACGCAAAAGTCAAAATCAATCCCCATTTTTGATCCAAGAAAAGTAGAATATGCGGGTATGTCTCTATACTTTTCAAATGTATTATTGATTTTTTTTGCACTCAAGTTTGAGGCATTGATTAATTTTTTATGAAATGATTCTAAAACACTATCTGGATGTTTTGATGTCATAAAAATCATGACGCAATCGTCTGCATCTTCACCTGAACTTAATTGCTTTTTAAAGTATTTTAGAAAAAGCGAATTTGGCATAAACGTATTATCAGCCGGAAAGAATTCATAAAATCCCCCTTTTTTTTTATTTAAAAAATTAGGGTAACATTTGGCTGCATTTCTAACAATGGAATCAATGCGCAATTGTTGTATTGGGTCCAATTTTACAGCTAGGTTTTTTAGGGTAAAACTTGTGATTGCTGTAAAATATACATTATTGTCCGGTTGTCTATTTACCGGCCATGCCCCCCATTCACGAAATGTAGGGAACATACCATCAAAAAAATCTGGATGATTGTTTTTGACTTGATCCTTTGCAATGCTCTCTAGTAATTGACCAATTAATAAACTGTCAGATGGTCCCTTTGCATTAGAAGGCAACTGAATTAAGGTCAACAGCATTATAGATAACCAATAAGTTTTCATATTACCCAAAAATAAAGAATCCCATCAAACCAGATTTATTTGATTGTGCTTAATCAAGTAGAAATAAAATCTGCAAGCTTGGACTGATAGTTTTATTATTATTTGCCAACTTTATATCCCTTTAGGGCATAGTATAAAATGTACAAATAAGCAGGTACCATACATACCATGAAAGACATAGAATTGCTCATGATTTCTTTGTCTTTTAAAGTGGTATACAAAAGTGGAATCAGCGCCCCGCCTGCAATACCCGTAATTAATAAGGCAGAACCTGTTTTGGTAAACCTTCCTAATCCACTAATTGCTAATGGGAAAATGGCAGGCCACATGAGTGCATTAGAAAGACCTAGTAATGCAATAAAACTAATGGCTAAATAACCTGTGCTTGCAAATGCTAATAAGCTAAATACAATGCCAGAAATAGCAGATATGGCCAAGGCCTTTTGTTGAGTCAAATATTTTGGAATGGTGAAAATGCCAATAATATAACCCAATAGCATGGCGAATAAAGTAAAAGTTGTAAAGTATTTTGTTTCATCCAGAGGCATACCCATTTCTCTTCCATAAGCACCAATGGCATCGCCTGCCATTACTTCTGCGCCTACATATAAAAACAAACAAAGTACACCCAGTAATAAATGAGGAAATGCCAAAACAGAATGTTTTTCTACCGCTGATTTCTCAGTAGCATCTTCCTGATCGGTGTCAATTTCTGGCAGGGCCGATTTCTTAATCATAAACGCCAACAAAACCAATACCACCGTCATGATAATATAGGGTGTGATCACTCTTCCAGCTAATTCATTTAACAAGCTTTCTTTTACTGCAGGGTCATTGGTTTGACTAATAGCGGTTTCAATACTACCTGCATTTTTGAGTACCAATGCTCCTAATATAATAGGAGATAGCATACCCGCTATTTTATTGCAGATGCCCATAATGCTGATTCTCTTGGCCGCACTTTCTATGGGTCCAACAATGCTGATATAAGGGTTGCTAGCAGTTTGCAACAAGGCCAACCCCATTCCTTGAATAAATAGCCCTGTTAGAAATAATCCAAAACTTCTGGCATTGGCTGCAGGTACAAATACCAATGAGCCCATAGCCATGACTAAGAGACCTAATGACATCCCATTTTTAAAACCCGTTTTTTTCAAAATCATGGAAGAGGGGATGGCTAGAAAAAAATAAGCCATATAAAATGCAAAAGTGACAAAGAAAGCCTGAATGTCATTGTTTAATTGGCAAGCCAATTTTAAAAAGGGAATCAGGGTTCCATTTAGCCATGTTACAAATCCAAAGACAAAGAATAAAATGCCGATGATAACAATAGCGTATTGGTTTTCTTTTTTTGCAGGTAGCATAGTTGGTGGGTTAGGATTTTAAATTACTGAATAAGACCCAAAAAGACATGGACAATCGTTTGCGCAGAGGAGAATTAGGGCTTAAAGGCCCTAATTAAAATATAAATTATTTAGAATATATTCTTCAAGTCATATAGTGTTAAAAAAAATATTGAAAAATGTTAAGTTTATTTTCAGGATTTTTTAACAAGTTTTAACAAAAGGCGAAGTTTTTGTCCTATTTTGAACATTCTTTTAGAATTACTAAAACTGCTAAAACTGTACAAAAATGAGAAAATTCTTGTCTAGTCTTCTTGTTGCAATGCTCTATTTTGCCATTGCAGGACAGGCTCAAGTTCTTTCTGTTACCGGTAGGATAACAGATCAGAAAGGGGCTCCTGTTCCATCAGCATCCATTGTCATTAAAGGAAAATCCGCTAATGGCGTTGCTGCAGATGAACAAGGAAGATTCAAAATCAACGCTTCTAAAGGTGATGTGTTGGTTATTTCCAATGTAAGCTTTACTTCAAAAGAAGTAGCCGTTACTGGAACAACCGCAAATGTTACTTTAATGCCATCAGATGCTAACCTCTCAGAAGTGGTTGTAACCGCTATGGGTATTAGGCGTTCTGAAAAAGCATTGGGTTATGCCGTTTCCAAAGTGGATCCAGCAAATTTGTTGTTGAAATCAGAGCCAGACGTTTTAAAAGGTCTTGCTGGTAAAGTACCTGGTGTTGATATTAGAGGTGGTCAGGGTGCTCCTGGTGCTGCCACTCGTATTCAAATTAGGGGGGTATCTTCTTTTAGTGGTGGAGAACCATTGATTGTAGTTGATGGAGTACCGTATAGTAATAACCTAGTTAACACAACTAGCCCTTTTAGCGGTGGTGGTACTTATGGTTCTGGATTTGGTAATATTGACCCAAATGATATTGAGTCAATCAACGTATTAAAAGGTGCGGCTGCAGCTTCTTTGTACGGTTCAAGGGCTGCTAATGGAGTTTTGTTGATTACAACAAAATCTGGAAGCCCTAGAAAAGGAAAAAAATCTTTGAACGTTACTTATAGATCTGGTTATAGCTTGGAAACTATTTCTGGCTTACCGGATTTCCAAAATAGTTACGGAGCTGGTGCCAACTTTAGGGTTCAGTCTTCTAACGGTTCTTGGGGTGGTAAATTTGGAAGAGGTGTAAACTACGATGCTACTGGTAATGTGATTGGACCATCTGCTTCTGGCATTGATTCCATTCCTGCTACTACTTGGGCTACCATGTATAACTCTTATCCTGAATTATTCCCTAATGGCAGGTTGGCTTATAAAGCTATTCCTAATAACGTTTCTTCATTGTTCAATACTGGTACTTTGTTCGAGAACTCAGTTGGTTTGAACGGTGGTGAAGGAAATTCATTGTTCAACGTCACTTTATCAAGAGTTGACCAAAAAGGGTATATCACTAACTCTAGCTACACAAAAAATAATATTAGTGTGGGTGGTCAAACTGCCATTGGCAAATTGACTATTGGTGCAAGTATCTCTTATGCTCGTACCAAACAAGTGGGTGGTTTTGTTGGTCAAGCACAATCTTTTATCTCTCAGTGGGGTCGTACATTTACCATGGCTAGAAACTGGGATATTACTGGTTGGCCTTCTGAAAACAGAGCAGGTGCTCAAATTGGTTTCAATGACGGTCAGTATACCAACCCAGTATGGGGTGCTTACCACAACGTGATCACTTCTATTGATGATCGTATTGTAGCTAACTTGAAAGCTTCTTATAAATTCAACAGCAAATTTAGAATTGACTATACTGCTGGTGTAAACAGTTATGCTTTATTTAGAGACCAAATTATTGACAAATCTTCTTTAGGTAGTGCGGATAACGTTTTGGGTACTTTAACTGAAGTTGTTAGCAGAACACAAGAAATTCAATCAACCTTGGTTGCTATCTATACTCCTAAAATCTCTAATGATTTTAACCTTGATTTGAAAGTTGGTAATGATATCAACTTACGTGAATCTAGGGGTCAGCAAGTTTATGGTGTAAACTTTGTAATACCTGGTTTATTCAACTTGACCAATACTTCAAGACAAACTTTTCAGGGTGATAACAAATCAAAAAGAAGACTTGTTGGTTTCTTTGGTGAAGCTTCACTTGGATTTAGGAACTACGCGTTCTTAAACTTAACTGGAAGAACGGACCTTACTTCTACACTTCCTTATAAAAATGCTACTTATTTCTACCCAGGTATTTCTGGATCAATTGTTTGGTCTGATGCCTTGAAATTAAAATCCAATGTATTGGATTACGGTAAAATCCGTGCAGGTTTTGCAAGGGTGGGTAATGACGCCTCACCCGGTAACGGAGAAGCCATTTATGGTTTGAACGCTGCTGGTTTCTTGGGTCAGTCTCAAGCATACAGAGGTAGTTCAAACTTTGATCCAAATTTGACTCCTGAGTTTACCAAGGAATTGGAATTGGGTTTAGACATGCGTTTCTTCAAAGGAAGAATTGGTATGGAACTTACTTGGTATGATAAAAGAACCACTGACTTGATTTATGCCATTGGTTTGCCAACAACAACTGGATTTAGTTCTTTTTACACCAACCTTGGTGAAATCAGAAACACAGGATGGGAAGCTGCTTTAGATTTGAAGCCAGTAATTGCCAAAAATTTCCAGTGGGATGTTAGAGCCATCTTCACCAAAAACATAAATACTGTTGAAAGACTTGTTACTGGTCTTACTAGGGATATCATTGGTGGTTTCAACTACATTGAACCTGGATATCCTTATGGTTACTTAAGAGGTGCTAAATCAGCTAGAACTGATGATGGTAAATTATTAATTAATCCAACATCAGGAATGCCTTTTGTTGACCCGAATGATGACATGGTGGGTGATCCAAATGCTAATTATAAATTAGGCCTCACCAATACTTTCTCTTTTAAAGGAATTTCATTGTCAGTTCTTTTTGATTTGACAAAGGGTGGTAGTTTCTACTCTGAGTCTATCAGTAGTATGCTTGGTCGTGGTGTAACTCGTGATACTGAAGGCCGTGAAGTTAGCCGTGTTATTGAAGGTGTTTATGGTAATCCAACTCCTGTTCCAGGTGCTGATGGTAAAAATCGTTATACTCCCATTCTTTCTGGTGGAAAAACCGTACCTAACCAAACAAGGGTAACTACCAATGATTTGTTTTTCACAAACGGAACTGGTGCTAGTTTTGCAACCAACGGTGCTTTTGAATACGCCGTATTTGATGGTACAGTGTACAGATTAAGAGAGATTGCTTTGTCTTATTCTTTGCCAGCTGCTACTTTAAGCAAGTTAAAAGTGTCTAATGTTACTATTTCTTTAACTGGTCGTAATCTTTGGTTCTTAGCTCCTAATGTGCCTAAGTACACCAATTTTGATCCAGATATCAACTCAGTAGTAGGTGGTACCGCTCAGGGTGTTGAAACCGGTGGTGCTCCAAGTACAAAAAGATATGGTATTAACTTAAACGTCACTTTCTAATCATCATGCATAAATTTTCAATTATGAGAAGGAAAAATTATTTCATATATTCTTTTACAGCATTGGTTGCTTTTGCTACTGTGTTTACCGGTTGCAAAAAATTCCTAGATGTAAATAAAAACCTCAACAGCCCAACAGCAGTGCCAGTGGCATTGTTGTTGAGTGGTGCTGAGCGTTCCATTGCCGGCAATATTGCCTTAGGTACTGGACTTGGTGGTACTATGTCAGTTTATATACACCAAACTACCGGACGTGTAGGTGCTGATAGATATGGTGCGGGTGCTGCAGGTTGGGATGGCTTGTATAATGCTATCTCTAACTTGGATGTAATTATTGCCCAAGGAACCAAGGAAACTAGGTATACCTATGCAGGAATTGCCAAAATTTTGAAAGCCTATACCTTTAGCATTTTGGTTGACGTTTACGGAGATTGTCCATTTACAGAGTTTAATCAATTTGACGCAGGTATCAAACAGCCTAAATTTGACAAGGGTAAAGATATCTATCCACAGTTGATCAAATTGATTGATGATGGTATTGCAGATATCAATAATACTGCTCCTAATGCTTCTAAGCCAGCTGCGGATGATTATATCTACAAAGGAAATACCACTAACTGGATCAAAGCGGCTAATACTTTAAAATTGAAACTCTATACCCAAGTTAGATTGGTACAGGATGTAAAAGCTCAGGTTACTGCATTGTTGGCAAATCCTGCAACTTTAATCAATTCTCAGGCAGAAAGCTTTATGATGCCTTTTGGTCCAATTGGAGCAACTGATGACAGACACCCAGCTTATGGTGATTACAATGCCACTCAGCGTGGTGGTCAATTGTTTAGCCCATGGTTGTATGAAATCATGAAAGGAAGAAATGCAAATATCTTCTCTAATATTCCTGATCCTAGGATTCCATATTATATCTACAACCAAAAGACTGCAACCGGTGCACCTGAAAACTGTACTGAGTATAGAGACGGTGGATTTATTACCATTTTGTTTGGTTCTAATGGTCCTTGTAGAGATGGTTCCAATAGTGCTACTTATTCTTTGCTAGGATTGTATCCTGCAGGTGGTAGGTATGAAGATGGAGGTGCTAGAACTATTACTGCTATAGGAGCTCAAAATGCTGGTACTGGTGCTTTACCTCACCAATTTATCACTTATGCTGACCGATTATATTTAGAAGCAGAATTGATTAATGCTGGTCTAGTAACTGGTACTGAGAAAACAGTTTTCTCTAAAGCATTGGATGAGTCTTTCAACCAAATGGACTATATCATCACCAACTTTATTAAACCAGGTTCTGCAGGGGCTGCACAAACTGTTCCAGCTATTGCTACACTTGCTGCAACAACTAAATATAAAACAGATATTTTAGCAGCTTATGATGCAGCAACTCCAGCTAGAAAGTTAGAGTTTATCATGACAGAAAAATGGATCAATAGAATTGAAAATCCTGTTGATAGCTATACTGATTACAGAAGGACAAAATATCCAGTATTGTTTGCTCCTGCTCCAGAAGGAACAGTAACTAGCGTATTGGGACCAGATGGAAAAATTACACCTGTTTCAAATGATAGAAAATATCCTTGGTCTTTGCCATTCAGTAATAGTGAGATTGCATTGAATTCAAATGCACCTGCTCAAAAAGCACCTGAAACTTTTAAAGTATTTTGGCAGCCTTGATCCATTTATTCTTGATTGAAATACTAATAAAAAAATTAACAGATTATGAAAATTAGAAAAATAAGCATATTCCTAGCCACCTTTCTTGGAGCTATAGTTGCTTTGTCTAGCTGTACCAAGAATGATGGACCAATTACCAATAGGGTGACCATCAATGACATTCCAGCTATCCAAACTAAAATTGAAGCTTCTGGTTCTCAGGCTATTGACCTTTTGAACTTGGCTAGCTTTAATGGTAAGTTTACTGTATCACTTTATTTTGCGGATGCTACAGGCCCATCAAAAGTGGATGTAGTGGTTCGTAAAAATGGTTCTGCAGCTAATGTGAAAGTTTTTAAGACTGGTGTTACTACCTTGCCTGCTACTTTCTCAATTACTTCAGCTGAAATAGCATCTTTGTTTGGTGCTCCTATTGCCTTGGGCGATACTTATGATTTTGCTCCTAATATTTATATTGGAGACAGAATGTTTGAAGCATTCCCTGCTGTAGGTAACGGAACTGGAGCTGGTGTAATTGCTATGCCTGGATTTAGTGAATTTAGCCGCTTTGCAGCTATCTGCGCATATGATCCAGCCATTTACCAAGGTAATTTTGTAGTGGTTTCCGATGCGTTTGGTGATTTTAGTCCTGGGGAAGTTGTTGCACTTACTAAAATTGATAACACTAGTTTCTCTTTTATTGATCCTTATGCTACCAACCCAGTACCTATTATTGTTAAAATTAACACACTCAATAATCAGGCATCTGTTGCAAAACAAAAAATTGGAGATAGGTTCGTTTGGAATCCAACTAGTCAACCAGGAGCATTTATTACTGTAACTGCAAGTACTGCTAGTTTTGTTGCACCATGCAGCAAAACAGTAACATTAGCAGCTGTTTATGGTGTAGACGCGGGTACTTACTCAGGCACTTATCCACTTGTTTTGAGAAAACCATAAACGATTAGAAACTCAAATTGCTTTTGCAAATTGAATCTTTAATAGCTTAATAAGAAAGCCTCCGACATTGGTCGGAGGCTTTCTTATTTTGAAGCATAGACTACTGATTTTTATTGATTCTTAAAGTGAGACAACTGAACTCATTCTTTGATCTTCATTTGCTTTAAAATCAACTCTAAAGGGCAGAACTTAGTAAAACTTGACTGCAATAGGTTGGCGCCTACAAAGACAGCTAGCCATAGCCATTGTATGTTTACATTAAAGGCAAGTACTATGCTGATTAGTACCATACTGCCTGCTACTGCTCTTACTATTCTTTCTTTCATGATAAATTGTTTTAGGATGAATAACTGGATGCTTCTACAGGCACTATAAATGCACGAATGGGAAATCTGGTTGGATGAGTTTCATTGTGTTCTTGAACCAAAATCATACCTTTTCTGGCATTTGTATCAGAAGTGAAACTAAAAATCATTTCTGAATCAAATTGTTCATCGCCACGGGCAAACCATTCCTCTAATGGGTTTTGTTCTTGGTTGTCTTTAAAGCCAACCACATCGGTACTGCTAAAAGCATTGATATTTGCTTGCTTGAACAATTGGTAAACAGTTTTTCGTGATTCCTTCACGCAGGTTACTATAAAGAATTTCATATTGTTTGTTTTATTTTTTAACGGGATATTTTTTGCGCATCATCTTAAAGTATAGCAAGGGAACTACCAATAGTGTTAAGAAGGTAGACGTGATGGTTCCTCCCATTAGTGAGATGGCCAACCCTTGGAAAATGGGGTCAAATAGAATAATCACAGCTCCTAGAACCACAGCTCCTGCTGTTAAAAGAATAGGCGTTGTTCTAACTGCACCGGCTTCAATAATGGCTTGTTTTAAAGGAACTCCTTCATCAAGCCTAATATTGATAAAGTCAATTAACAATACCGAGTTTCGGACCATTACACCGGCCAGTGCAATAAAACCAATCATAGATGTGGCAGTAAAATAAGCCCCCATCATCCAATGCCCTAGAATAATTCCAATTAAGGATAATGGTATAGCTGCTAACATCACTAGCGGAACCAAGAAATTCTGAAACCAGCCTACAATTAGAATATAAATCATCAAGATAACTACAGCAAATGCTATTCCCAAGTCTCTAAATACTTCATAAGTAATCTGCCATTCTCCATCCCATTTTAAAGAGAAATTGTCTTCTAACTCAGGTTGTTGGGTATACTCTTCTTTGATACTATATCCCTTTGGAACTACTAGGGATCCAAGACTATCAGAGATATTTGAAATGGCATATGATGGGCTTTCCAATTTGCCTGCCATATCCGCTAAAACATACACCACTTCTTTTTGATTTTTTCTATAGATACTTTTTTGTTTTACTTGTCTATTCACAATTACCAAGTCTCTCACAGGAACTGCATTTCCCTGTGCCCCTATGATTTTTAAGTCAAGTAAATCATCCATACTAGACTTGTCCATATCATTTAACTGCAATTTGATAGCTGTTTGATGAAAGCCTTTGGGTTGGTATACATTACCTGTATTCATACCGCTTAATGCCCCATTAATAGTAGCCGCAATTTGTGCTGTTGCAATGCCATGGCGCATGGCTTTTTCCTTGTCAACTTCTAAATGAAATTCAGGTTGATCATCTTCTACCATCCAATCAGTATCAACCACATCTGCAGTCTTAGCAAATCTGTCTTTTACTTGCTGGGCTATTTTTATTTGTTCTGAATAATCAGGTCCGTAAATTTCTGCAACAAGGGTAGAAAGAACAGGTGGCCCAGGAGGTACTTCTACAATTTTTACATTGGCATGGAATTTCTTTGCAATGGCTTGAATGGGTGCACGCATTTCTTTGGCAATGGCATGACTTTGGATTTTTCTTTCTTCCTTGTCAACCAAGTTTACTTGAATGTCTGCCATATTCTCACTTCTTCTCAAGTCATAATGCCTAACCAATCCGTTAAAGCTTATTGGTGCTGAAATGCCAATATAAGCTTGATAGTTCATGACCATGGATTGTCTAGAAACATAGTCTGCAATATCTCTGGTAACTGCTTGCGTTTTTTCTAGTGTTGTTCCTTCAGGCATATCAATTACTACTTGGAATTCATTTTTGTTGTCAAAGGGCAACATTTTTACTGCTACAGTTTTGGTGTAAAACAAAAGCATAGAACCAACCAACACTACCACAATGCTCAAAATGAAGGTCCAACGTTTCCACCTTGTCTCAAGCATTGGTTGAATAAATGCCAGATAGATTTTATAGATACCAGTAGATTCAAGCGTATGTGGTTTGCTTTCTTCATGACCAATTCCTTTGGATTCTTTTTCACGTAAAAAGATATAGCCTAAGTAGGGTGTTAATGTTAGCGCCACAATCAATGAAAGCATCATGGCAATAGAAGCGCCAATGGGCATTGGACTCATATATGGTCCCATCATTCCAGAAACAAAGGCCATTGGTAAAACAGCCGCTACCACTGTAAATGTTGCCAAAATGGTAGGATTACCCACTTCATTAATGGCATAGATAGCTGCCTGAAGTGGGGGGAGTTTTTTCATTTTGAAATGTCGGTGCATGTTTTCCGCAATGATGATGCTATCATCTACCACTATCCCCGTGATAAATACCAATGCAAATAGTGTAATCCTATTTAAGGTATAATTCATGAAATAGTAACTGAACAAGGTAAGAGCAAATGTTACCGGTACAGATAAGAAAACAACCAAACCACCTCTCCAACCCATGGCCAACATTACAAATAAGGTTACTACTACAATAGAAATAAACAAATGGAACAATAGCTCAGAAACCTTTGCTGATGCAGTTTCTCCATAGTTTCTAGTGGTAGTTACTTGTACTTCATTTGGGATTAGGTCTTTTTTTAAATGGTCAATTTTTTGAATAATCTCTTCTGATAGTTTCATTGCATCAGCGCCTTTTTTCTTGGCCACTGAAATGGTAATAGCAGGATAATTGGAGGGATGTGATTTTAGGTCATTAGCACTAGCTTTTCCATAACCAAACAAAACATATTGATTAGAAGTTTCTGGTCCTTCTTCTACAGTAGCTATTTGTTTTAAGTATATGGGTTGCTGTTGATTAATACCTACCACCAAATTTGAAACATCTTCTGCATTGGTTAAGAAGTTGCCAGTTTCTACAGAATAGGCAGTGTCTTTTTGTAATAGATTTCCACTTTGGAATTGAATATTACCAGCCTGAATCATTTTACTAATAGAAAGAAAGTCAACATGGTTCTCCGCCATTTTCTGTTTGTCCAACAGCACTTTTACTTCCTTGCTTCTGCCTCCCAGTACATTAATATCAGATACGTCATTGATTTTCTTGATTTCATTACCCAGTTCCTGGCCAATTTGCTTTAAGCGATAGTCATCATAAGATTCACTCCAAAGGGTAACACCTAAAACTGGAACATCATCTATGGCTCTAGTTTTAATAAGTGGTATTGTAACACCTTGTGGCATTTTATCCATGTTTCTCATTAATTCACTATAGAGCTTCACCAAAGAGCGTTCAACGTCTTCACCTACTTTGAACTGTACAATCAACATGGCTTGTCCCTTCATAGAAGTGGAATACACATATTCTACACCTTTGATATTGGATATGAATTTTTCAATGGGTGCAGCTACTTTGGTTTCAACATCCTTGGGTTCTGCGCCAGGATATCCAATAAAGATGTCTGCCATAGGAACCTGTATTTGTGGCTCTTCTTCCCTTGGTATAAGAAAAGTACTATAACCTCCTATAAGTAAAAAAGCAACCATTAACAGTATGGTTAGTTTTGACTGCAAAAAGGCTTTGGCTATATTTCCTGAGAATCCGTTTTTCATGTGTTATTTGGTTTTTACTGGTGCGCCATTAAATAATTTTCCATCTGCACTACTGATATAGGTTTCATCTTTCTGTAATCCAGTAAGTACTTCTACCATTTTGTCGGTTGTTTTGCCCAATCTTACCCAACGCAATAGAGCTGTGTTGTTACTGCTGAGGGTATACAAGCCTGCTAATTGATTTTTGTAGGTAATTGCAGATACAGGTACCATAATTGGACTATCTGTGCTTAAGGCTGCATTAGTTGATTTTAAAGGCAGGAATACATTGGCATACATGCCTGAATAGAGACCTTTTTGATCAGCACCACTTAAACGAATTTTGATCAGGTATTGTCCACCTGTAAATTGTGAAGATTGGTTTATTTGAACCACTGTTCCTTTGATGTTTTTGTCAATTGCTTTGATACTAATAGTAGCTTCTGCACCCTGATGAACTTGGGCAATTAAATTTTCAGGCACAGTTGCACTAATTTGAAAAGCACCTCCTTCTTCAATAGTTAGAATTGGAATGCCTGGACTAGCCATGGCACCGGCTTCCGCCATTTTCTGACTCACCATACCAGAAAAAGGTGCGGTAAGATTGGTATAAGCTAACATGGCATTGATTTCGGAACGCATTTGTTTGGCACCATCTAGTCTAGCTTTAGCAGCACTATATTGTAAGTTGATATTGTCTAATTCCTTAGCTGATGCGCTTTGTTGTTTGTACAAAGCATTAAATCTTTCTTCGTCTTTTTTGGCATTTTTAACAGCGGCTTCTGCTTCTGCTATCATAGCATCGGCCTGGGCCCTTTTTGCAAGTATGTCTTCATTGCTAATAGATACCAATAATTGCCCCTTTGATACATGGTCTCCGGCTTTCACCTTCAAATAGGTAATATATCCCATGACCCTAGTACTAATTTGAACGGTTTGGCCAGCTTCTACCTGACCACTCAAACTTAAACCCTTACCATTATTGCCTGTTGGGCTTGCAATAGTTACAAGAATGGCAGAATCAACTTTTGTAGAACTTGGTTCTTGCTTTTCTTTACTGGAGCAGGATGTTAGGGCCAATGCGCCTATTGTGATAATACTGTATACTGTCTTTTTCATTTTTCTTGTTTTTCAGTTTATTTTTTATTGGTGGCGGTCATGAATTCAATTTGTGCAAGGCTGATTTGCTTGTCATAGCTAGCTTGTATCAGAGCTAGTTGTTGTTGGGCAAGTTGGGTAGTGGCCATTAAAACATCTGTGGTATTTACCAAACCCTGTTGATAGCGGTTTTGTAAAATTCTTAATGATTCACTTGCTTGTTCTACTGCTTTTTCTTGTTGATTTCTTTGATAAGAAGCATTGTTCAAATCGCGGTAGGTTTTTCCCAGTTCTAATTGTGCTTGCTCTTTCTGCTGTTCTAATTGACTAGCCATTTTGTTTTTTTCTAAAATCTGAGTGGCTATATTATTTTTTGTACGATTGCCTTTGAAAATATCCCACGACAATTGAATCCCAGCTAAATAAGCATTGGCTCCAAAACCAAGCATTCTACTATCATTTAGTTGATATGATCCAAAAGCATTCAGTTTGGGTAAGTAACTTTTTTTTGCTGCAATAATGTTTAAACCTGCTGCATCAATGGCTTTTTGCATGGCCATAAAGTCTGCTCTTTCAGCTGAAGGAATAGGTGACGTACCAATTAAAGCGGTTGTAGTGACGGGAATTTCATCTACGCTATAAATTTGACTAGTTGTTTGTCCCATTAGTAGACTCATAAAGTCAGAGGCATTTCCTAGGTTGGATGCTGCTTTTGCTAAATTGGCTTCTACAGACCTTACTTGTAATTGAGCGTTTAGTAGGTCTGATTTTTGAATTAATCCTTGTTTGAAACGATTGTCTGTAAATGCTTCTACAGTTTTTGATGTAGCCAATGCTTCCTTTAAAACCTTAATAGAGGCATGAATCAGCCCCAGTTGTAAATAAGCTTTTTGAACCTCCAATTGGATGGCTTCTTTTGTTCTTTTTGTTTGATACTTATACATTTCTGCTTGCTTTTCAGCAGCTTTTTTCTGATACAGCATATCTAAGTTGATGATGGGCTGCATTAGTTCCAGTTTTGTGCTGAAGTCAGGCGTGCCTTTAGGGTTGTTCAGCAAATCAGGGTTAAAATCTGCTGCAGAAATGCTTTTTTGCTGCAACTTAAATCCAAAAGCATTGAGGGGATTGTTGGTACTAATGGCTGTGTAACTAAGCCCAACTTGTGGAAGATAAAGAGCATCTGTTTGTTTAAGTCTTGATCCTGCAATGGTTTCATCCATTTTGGCTAATTGAATAGCCCTGTTTTGTTGATAGGCTTTTTCAATTGCTTCATCAAGCTTTAAATACTTAACTGGCTCTTGGATCTGGGTAATTCCAAGTTTAGATAATAATAGAAATCCCAGCATCAATTTGTAAGGTGTGAGTTTGTGTAACATGCATCTTCAATTTGATGCGAAAGTAGTTTCCCGAAAATGCCGCTACTGTAACAATTGTCACCCAGCCATCAAGTCTGTTTCCTGATATATATCATGTTCTTGTGTAACTAACATCACAAAGACGCTCAGCTCCTAAAATGAACTTTGTGTAAGAATCAAATAAGTGAATTGAAACCTTTAATATGAAACAATTACTCATTTTAGGCGCAGGAACAGCTGGAACCATGATGGCAAATCATTTGCATCAAAAACTAGATAAAAAGGAATGGAAAATCAGTATTGTTGATGAAAGAAAAGAACATCACTATCAACCTGGTTACCTTTTTCTTCCTTTTGACATATATACGCCTGAGCAAATTGTGAAGCAGATTAAAGACTTTATACCTGCTGATGTAAATCTAATAACTGAACAGATCAGCAAAATAGATGGCAAAGGCTCTGTAGTAAAATTGGCTAATGGAACTGACCTAACGTATGATTTACTAATTATAGCAACAGGTTCTAAAATTGCTCCAGAAGAAACAGAAGGTATGCTAGGAGAACAATGGCAAAAATCTGTTTTTGATTTTTACACTTTTGAAGGAGCATTAGCCCTTAGAAATAAATTGCGTGAATGGGAGGGAGGTAATCTGGTGATTCATATTACAGAGATGCCCATTAAATGCCCAGTAGCACCATTAGAATTTGCATTTTTAGCTGACGCATTTTTCAAAGACAAGCAGATGCGTGACAAAGTAAATATTACTTATGTAACTCCTTTAAGTGGCGCATTTACCAAACCTAAATCTACTGCTGCACTTGAGCATTTGCTCGCTGAAAAAAATATATCTATTGAAAGCGATTTTGCAATTGCTGAAATAGACAATGAAGCCAAAAAAATAGTGGATTATGGAGGCAAGGAAGTTTCTTTTGATTTGTTAGTGACCGTGCCAACCAATAAAGGAGATGCTTTAATGGAAAGGTCTGGCTTGGGCGATGATTTGAATTTTGTTCCCACCAACAAAGAAACCCTTCAGTCAAAAGATTTTGCAAACATTTTTGTGATTGGTGATGCAACTAATGTACCCGCATCTAAAGCTGGATCAGTAGCACATTTTGAAGCAGAGATTCTAACTGAGAATATCCTTCATTTTGCTAAAGGAGAAGCTCTGTCTGCCAGTTTTGATGGTCACGCTAATTGCTTTATTGAAACAGGAGAGGGTAAAGCTTTACTGATTGATTTTAATTATACCCACGAGCCAGTTGATGGTGTTTTTCCTTTTGCTGGAGTTGGGCCAATGCAGTTATTAAAGGAAAGTAGGATGAACCATTGGGGAAAGTTGGCTTTTAGATGGATCTATTGGAATATGCTTTTAAAAGGCATTTCTATCCCTTTTGTCACTGCCAATATGAAAACCGCCGGAAAGAATTTTTAACCAATAAAAACAAATATTATGGAAAAGCTAATTGCTGGAAAAAATATCCAGGTAAACGAAGAAGGTTATATGACCAATTTTAACCAGTGGGATAAAACTATTGGAGAAGAGTTAGCAAAAGAAAACAATATTGAATTAACCGCAAAACATTGGGAACTAATTCAATATATACAAAATGAATTCAAAGCAGAGTCTCCTTTAACCATTAGAAAAATAGGTAAAAGCGGGGTAGTGGATATCAAGGAATTTTATGCCCTTTTCCCAGTTGGCCCATTAAAAACGGCTACTAAAATTGCAGGGATACCTAAACCAGCTGGCTGTATTTAATTCCAAATATTCTTAACAAGAAAACTTAAATTTATGAGTGAGTATAATGGCGAAGTTAGAAAGATGATGATCATACTTTCTAAAGCCTCTCTTGAAAATGTTTACGCAGCTTTTGTTTTAGCCAATGGCGCCAGAATGGAAGGCATTGAAGCTGAAATGTTTTTTACTTTTTTTGGATTGGAAGCCATCCATAATAAAAAGTTAGAACACTTGCACGTGGCAACAGTAGGAAACCCAGCAATGCACATGCCAACCATGATTGGTGGATTGCCTGGTATGGAAGCCCTTGCTACCAGTATGATGAAAAAAGAGATGGAAAAATTAGATATGCCTGAAGTGCGTGAATTTCTTGAAATTTTGCAAGCGTCTGGGGTAAAAATTTGGGCTTGTAAGTTGGCAATGGAAATGTTTCATTATGAAAAAGAAGACATGTTCCCTGGATTAGATGGCGTGTTAACAGTAGGAGATTTTTACAAACAGGGTTCCGGAATTGGTACCCATATGTTGTTCATTTAACAATTCAATAGTATGATTTTTGATAACCGCGAACACGTAAATGAGCCACTCACAGAAGGTGAATCTTTCCGTGACAGAATGGGTACCATTGACGAATCAGGAAAACGGAAATGGATCTTTGCGTATAAGCCACCCAAGGGAAGCAAGTTCTATAATATTCGCAGTTGGTTGAGTTATCTCTACTTTATTGTGTTTTTTGGATTGCCATTTGTGTATGTAAATGATAGACCCTTTTTTCTAATTAACATACCACAAGCCAAGTTTATTTTCTTTGGTAAAGTATTTTGGCCCCAAGACTTTTTCATATTGGGATTGACCATGGTTACGTTTGTATTTTTTATCATTTTGTTTACGGCAGCCTTTGGGCGATTGTTTTGTGGTTGGGCTTGTCCGCAAACAAATTTTATGGAAATGATGTTCCGGAAAGTGGAATATCTCATACTAGGAGACGCGCCAGCACAAAGACAATTAAAATCAGCACGCTGGACAAGTAAAAAGATCTTTAAGTTGAGCATAAAGCAAATAGCTTTTTACTTGTTATCCTTTGTGATTGCTAATTTTTTTCTAGCCTATATTATAGGTATGCGGGAATTAGAAAAAATTATTACAGAACCTGTTAGTCAGCACGTTGTTGGATTTAGTGCCATTCTAGTATTCAGTGCCGTATTCTTTGCAGTATATAGTTTTTTTAGAGAACAAGCTTGTATAGTTGTTTGTCCTTATGGTAGGTTACAGAGTGTATTGCTTGATAAGAACAGTATGATTGTAGCTTATGATTACAAAAGAGGAGAACCTCGTGGTGCAGCCAAAAAACAAACTGAAGCAACGCTTTCACAAGGTGATTGTATAGATTGTCACCAATGCGTTAAAGTTTGTCCAACTGGTATTGACATAAGAAACGGCCTACAAATGGAATGCGTTGGATGCACTGCTTGTATTGATGCCTGCGACCATGTTATGGAAAAAATTGGTAAACCCAAGGGTTTAATTAGGTATGCATCAGAAAATAGCATTGCCAATGGTGTTCCGCTTAAGTATACCACAAGGATGAAATTATATACAGGTCTATGTGCTTTAGTGCTAACAGTGTTAGGCATAATGTTGGCTACTAGAAAAGACGTTGATCCAACGGTGATGCGAACCCCTGGTCAATTATTCCAGATGCGTGGAGAGGATAGTATTTCAAACTTGTACAATATCAAAGTGGTTAATAAAACCATGCACGCCATTCCATTGACCATTAAATTAGAAGGTCAGGGTGGTGTTATTGAAACCATTGGTAAATCTTATATTGATGTAGCCAAAGAAGGACAAGGTTCTGGAAGCTTTTTTGTAGTGCTTCCTATATCAGCTGTTAAAGAAAGAAAAACAATTATTAAACTTGGTTTTTATCAAGGAGAGACCAAGATTAGTGAGAGTAAGACTAATTTTCTTGGCCCAGTTGCTCAATAAATTAGGGTTTAATTTTGATGAATAGGATATTAAGAAGGCCCTCATTTGAGGGCCTTCTTAATTATTTTTTGAGAGACTTGATAATGGCCATGATATCTTCTTCCCCTAAACCTTCTTCATTTGCTTTTTGAAAACTATTTAAAAGAGGAGTAGATAATACACTGTCTAAGCCAGCGTCTTTGGCTAATCCTAAATCTTTCACTAAGTGTTTAAGAGCAAAAGCTGCAGGGAATTGTTCTTGTAAAATGGAATTGGTTTTGATTTTACTAAGTCCATTGCCCAGTGCACCTTCATTGATAATGGTTAGCATATTTTCAGGACTAATACCATTTTTCTTGGCAAACAGGATGGCTTCCGCCAAACCTTGTATATGTAGACCCAATAAATAATTGTTGGCCAATTTGGCGCTGCTCCCAAATCCAGGTCCACCTAAATAAATAGACATTTTGCCAATCACCTCAAATAAAGGTTTGGCTTTTTCATGATTTTCGGTTTTGCCTCCAACTAAAATCAATAAAGTTCCATCTTGCGCAGGTTTAACACTACCAGAAACAGGGGCTTCTAAAAATTCTAAACCTTTTTTTTCTGTAATGGAGGCAAGATATCTGGAAGTTTCTGGGGCTACTGTGCTCATATCTATCAACAACTTTCCCTGTTGATTTGAAAGGTCAGAAGATAATAATCCTTCAGGCCCTTCAAACACTGATTTTACTGCATCATCATTTGAAAGCATGGTAAAAACCAGGTCAGATGCTGCCAAGACGGATGCAGGATTTTGAGCTGAGATAGCACCGGCATCTATTAATGTTTTTTCTTTATCTCTATTTCGGTTATAAACGGTTAATGAATAACCAGCTTTCAATAAATTAGTGGCCATGGGTATGCCCATATTGCCAAGCCCTATCCAACCAATCTTCATTTTTTTTTCCATGATGTGTAAAATCTATTGTGGTACAAATTACAACATCAATTCAGCAGTTTTATCAAAGCAATTGCATTTCTTGATCTGCCGCTTTCCAACTAACATAACCTCCAGACAAATTGGCAACGGTTTCATACCCAGTTTGTCTAAGAATGCGTTGAGCTAAATATCCTCTAAGACCTGCTTCACAGTAAATATAAATGGGTCTGTTGGTTGGTATTTCCCGCATGCGATCACGGATTTCATCTACAGGAATGTTAACAGCTGTTGGAATATGACCCGCTTCAAATTCGGCCTTGGTTCTAACATCTAGCAATAATGCTGTTTCTGGTAGTTGTGAAACTTGATCCCAATAAAAAACACGTAACCTATCTAATAGAATATTTTCTGCTACAAATCCAGCCATATTCACTGGGTCTTTTGCTGAGGAATAGGGTGGTGCATATGCGTGTTCAAATTCAACTAACTCAGCAATATTACTGCCTCTTTGAATTAGGGAAGACAGTATGTCAATTCTTTTGTCAACTCCTTCTTGACCTGCAATCTGTGCACTATATATTTTGCCATCTTCTGGTGAAAATGCAATTTGAATAGCCATCTGCTTAGCACCCGGATAATAGCCGGCGTGTGAACCACTATGATTGGTAGAAACTATATGTTTAACTCCAGCATTTTTCAAATGTTTGGATGCAGTTCCAGCTGTTGCAACTGTCATATCAAATACCTTAACAATCGCAGTATTAATGGCGCCATGATATCTTGTATGGTTACCTATAACAATATTATTGGCTGCAATTCTTCCTTGTTTATTGGCAGGGCCCGCTAAATAAGTATTCATGGATTGACCAGTAATAGGATTGGCAAATTCTATGGCATCGCCAACGGCATAAATAGTTGGATTGGAAGTCTGTAAATATTCATTAACCCAAATGCCTTTTGCAGCACCCAAATTAAGACCAGCCATGCTGGCTAATTTAGTATCAGGTCTTACTCCAATAGATAGCAATACCATTTCTGCTTCAATAGAACTGCCGTCTTTGAATAAGACTTTTACGCCATTTTCTAAAGCTTCAAATCCTGTTACTGCAGTAGATAATCTTAAGTCAACACCTTTTGACCGAATATGCTGTTGAACTAGTGCTGCAATAGGATAGTCTACTGGGGCTAATATTTGATTTCCCATTTCTATAATGCTCACTTTCATGCCTAGATCATGCAAATTTTCTGCCATTTCAAGACCAATGAAACCTGCACCAATGACCACCACTTTACTAGTCTTATGCTTTTGAACAAATGATTTAATATAATCAGTGTCAGCTACATTTCTTAGGGTATAAATGCCTGGGAGGTTGATCCCATTTAAAGGTGGTCTTATGGGTTCTGCTCCGGGAGATAACACCAATTTATCATAAGATTCTTGGTATTCCTGTCCCGTTAATAAGTTTTTAGCAGTAACTATTTTTTGTACAGGATCAATGGCAATAACTTCTGTTGAAATTCTAACATCTATGTTGAACCTGGACTTGAAAGAAGCAGCTGTTTGTACAAATAATTTGTTTCTTTCTTGAATGACTTCTCCAATATAATAAGGAAGTCCACAGTTAGCATAAGACACATATTCCCCCTTTTCAAACATGACAATTTCTGCTTGTTCATCAAGTCTTCTCAATCTTGCGGCGGCGCTAGCACCACCTGCTACTGCTCCTATTACAATATATTTCATTGTTTCTTTTTTTATTAGCACAAAGGAACGCAGAACTATTTGTCCCTTTTGTAACTATAGTTACCAAACAATCTATAGGGCTGCAAGCTATTTATTGGTAGTGTCTTAAAAAATGAGCAGCATCATGTTTAAAGAATAGCTGTAAGAGGTTTAACTTTGAAAACTGCATACTCAAACTCTATAATGGCATTTGATTCATTAAAATATTTGCTTTTAGCTTGTTTTATATCATTGGTAATGGTAAAGGACAAAGAGCCTGATGAAAAAAAACTAGCCATGGAAGATTGTGCCTATGCACATGATGATAAAGCGCTATTGAACAATGGATGGAAAAAAATATTTGAAGATCAATTTGACAAAAAACTTTCTAAATGGCATATCTGGAATAGTGGGGCATACAATTATGAATTGCAATTGTATCAACCCTCCAATTTGATTATTCAAGATGGTATCCTAGCCATTGAAGCTAGAAAAGAACAGATAGATGGTTTTAAGTTACCCAAGAATAAATCAGTTGTTAGTTTTGATTATAGTTCTGGTAGAATTGAAAGCAAGCAATTATTTTCTATTAATGACAAATATCCTAAGCTGCGAATATTGGCTAGAATAAAACTGCCTATTGGTTATGGAATGTGGCCTGCTTTCTGGGCTTATGGAGCCCCTTATCCCACTCAAGGTGAAATAGATTTTATGGAAGCCAAGGGCTCCGAGCCTCAAAAGTATTTGACTAATTTCTATGAAGCCAAATTAGAAGAAGGAGCATCTGAAGACCATACCACCAAGATTGTTCTGCCCATTAATCTGACTGCTTGTTTTCATGTGTATGAGATGGAATGGTCTAAAAACGAATTGAAATCCTATTTTGACGGTAAATTGGTTGATACTAAGAAAAATGATCCCCATATTGCTTCTCTATTTAAAAAACAGG
>CALRXZ020000011.1:0-52026 GCA_943372255.1 Chitinophaga pinensis | reverse complement strand
TGGCCAATAGTGGTTTTGAATCCATGAGCAAGGGATGCGATAAGAACTTTGTAAAGAACTTTAAAGGCTTTGATTATATAGTTGCCCCATCGGGTAGTTGTGTTTTGCATATTAAGGAACACTTGCATGATGAAGAAGATCCAAGGGCTGCTGAGCAGATTCGCGCTTGTGTTTATGAGCTCACAGAATTTTTGGTAGATGTTTTAAAAATTGAATCGCTGCAAGCCAGCTTTCCTTTTAAAGTTGGTTTACATACCAGCTGTCATGGTCAAAGAGGTTTGCATTTGGCAAGTATGAGTGAGTTGGTGGCACCAGCATTTTCTAAACCCGGAGCATTGCTAAATATGGTCAAGGGCATTGAAGTAAGCAGACCAAAAAGGGTTGACGAGTGCTGTGGTTTTGGTGGAACTTTTTGTGTGTTTGAAGAAGCCGTGAGTGTGAAGATGGGTAAGGACAGAATTGGGGAACACCAGGACAATGAAGTGGATTATATAACAGGTGTTGATACCAGTTGCTTGATGCATTTAGAAGGCATTTTAAGACGTCAGGGTAGCAAGGTCAAGACCATCCATATTGCGGAAATTTTAAACAGTCAGTTATGAGCAGCCAAGCCAATTTTACCCACGCAGAGGCGGCTGAACAATTCATTGCCGATGAGCCCAGAACAGACTGGCATGATGATACGCTTTGGTTTGTCAGAGAGAAAAGAGACAAAGCCGCGCATAGTCTTCCAGAATGGGAGCAACTCAGACAATGGGCATCTGATATCAAATACCATGGCTTGAGTAATATGCACCAGTTATTGGTGGACTTTGAAAAAAAAGCCATCGCCAACGGCATAGAAGTGCACTGGGCAGTAGACGGCAAAGAGCATAATGAGATTATTTATAAAATTATCCAAGACAATCACATAGAAAGAATTGTCAAGAGCAAGAGTATGCTCACAGAAGAATGTCATTTAAATGAATTCTTGACAGAAAAAGGCGTAGAAGTAGTGGATACTGACTTGGGTGAAAGAATTGTACAGTTTAGAAAAGAAGCACCTAGTCATATTGTACTTCCAGCCATTCACTTGAAAAAACAAGACGTGAGTGAAACCTTTCACGAACATCTGGGCACAGAGAAAGGTAACAATGATCCTCAGTATTTAACGGAAGCAGCAAGGGAACATTTAAGAGACAAATTTATAGCATCAGAACTGGCTATTACGGGTGTGAACTTTGCTATTGCAGAAACAGGTGGTTTTGTGGTTTGCACCAATGAAGGTAATGCAGACATGGGTGCACACGCTGCCAAGATTCATATTGCTTGCATGGGTTTTGAAAAAATCATTCCCAAGGCAGAACACTTAGGCGTCTTCTTAAGACTATTAGCCAGATCTGCCACGGGTCAACCAATTACTACTTACAGCAGTCATTTTAGCAAACCAAGGGCTGGTCAGCAAATGCATATTGTCATTGTTGATAATGGTAGGAGCAGGCAATTGGGTAGGGAATCATTTAGAAACTCGCTCAAGTGTATCAGGTGTGCTGCTTGTTTTAACACTTGTCCGGTGTATAGAAGAAGTGGAGGTCATAGTTATCATACGGCTGTGGCTGGGCCCATAGGCTCCATTTTGAATCCCAACCTAGACATGCAGGCAAACAAGGATCTGCCATTTGCCAGCACGCTCTGTGGCAGTTGTAGCAATGTATGTCCGGTGAAGATTAATATTCACGAGCAATTGTATCTCTGGCGTCAAGAGATTACCAAGGAAGGAATGGCTGCAAAAGGAAAAACGGTGGCCATGTGGGGCATGTCTGAAGTATTGGCTCATCCAAGCATATATCGCATGGCGGGTAAGATGGGAAGATGGGTTGTAAAGCACTTGCCCTTCTTAACCAATAATGGATTGAATCCTTGGTTCAAGCAGCGTGAAATGCCTGAAGCTCCTAAAGAGAGTTTTAGAGAATGGTACCTAAACTACAAGAAGAAATGAGTTCAAGAGAAACCATACTAGCTGGAATCATGGCCAATCAACCATTGGGGCAGGACTTGCCGGTGGTAAGGGTGGATGAAATGATTCAATATGATGATTTGGTAGGTCAATTTAAAATCATTTTGGATGCCATTGGAGGAGCCTGTTTAGAAGTAAAAGACAAGGAAGAACTAGATCATGTTTTGAAAGAATTGATGATGGACAAACAAGTAGTTGTGAATGCAATTAACCCAAGTGAAACCCTTGTTAGGCAAATGCAAACAAACAGTTTGGAATCATTGGCTAGTATTGATATGGCCATCATAAATGGATCCTTGGCAGTTGCCGAATCAGGAGCAGTTTGGGTTTCAGAAGAACAGATGATTTTGAGAATTCTTCCTTTTATTACCGAGCAATTGGTCTTTGTTGTGGATAGGAAAAATATTGTCTCAAATATGGGTCAAGCCTATCAGCAAATTGATGTTTCCGAAATCGGTTTCGGAGCTTTTATTGCTGGTCCTTCTAAAACTGCCGATATTGAACAAAGCTTGGTGATTGGGGCTCATGGACCCAAAAAATCTGTGGTGATTTTGGTAAGTTAATGGCTAATGATTAATGTATTGATTGCTTAAATTGAAATACCTAATAACAAACAATTGCGCTATATGAAAAAGGTCTTTTTATTGTTGGCATTTGCTGCCACACAAATTTCTCTCAACGCACAAAGTAAAACCCTGAATGACCCCAAAATGGATTGGTGGAAGGAAGCCCGTTTTGGGATGTTTATTCACTGGGGGCTCTATGCGGTTCCCGCTGGAACCTATGATGGCAAACAGATTCCGGGTATAGGAGAGTGGATCATGAATAGGGGAAAGATTCCCATGGCTGTGTATCAAACCTATCCTGCCAGATTTAATCCTGTAAAATTCAATGCAGATGCTTGGGTAAAATTAGCTAGTGAAGCGGGTATGAAATATTTAGTCATCACAAGTAAGCACCATGATGGTTTTGCCATGTTTAAATCTAAGGACCCTTTCAATATTGTAGACGCAACACCCTTTAAAAAAGACCCCATTAAAGAGCTAGCTGAAGCTTGTAAAAAATACAAGATTCGTTTTGGTTTGTATTATTCTCAAGCCCAAGACTGGAACCATCCCGGTGGTGCTGCAAGTGGCGGAAATTGGGACTCTGCACAAAATGGCAGTATGGACAAGTATATTGATGAAGTGGCCGTACCACAGGTAAAGGAAATTTTGGATGCGTATAACCCAGCCATTATCTGGTGGGATACACCAACCAATATGAATCCTGAACGCGCTACTAAATTGGCAGACCTTTTGAAAAATAGACCAGACATCATTACCAATAACAGATTGGGTGGTGGATACGAAGGTGATTTGGAAACACCAGAACAGTATATTCCTGCCACAGGTATTCCCGGTAAGAACTGGGAGAGCTGTATGACCATGAATGATACTTGGGGTTTTAAAAGTTATGACCAAAACTGGAAGAGTACCAAAGTGTTAATCAGAAACTTGATTGATATTGCATCAAAAGGTGGTAACTATTTGTTGAATGTTGGACCAACGGATGAAGGTATTATTCCTGAGCCTTCTGTAGAAAGATTAAAACAAGTGGGTGCATGGCTCAAACCCAATGCAGAAGCCATTTATGGTAGTAAGGCCAGCCCCTTTACTTATTTACGTTGGGGCAGGGCTACACAGAAAAACAACAAATTGTTCTTGCATGTATTTGAGTGGCCTGCAGATGGCAAATTAAAAATTCCCATGAACAATGCCATTGCTAAAGCAGCATTGTTGACTAATTCAAAAACAAAAATTGGTATTAGTAGAGATGGACTATATGCTGTATTAGAATTACCCAAAACAGCACCCGATACTATTGCAACAGTCATTGCTTTAGACATCCATGGTCCTGTTCAATTGTCCATTACAGAACCCATTCCTTCCACAGGAAAAACGGCCACTGCCTCTTCTCAAGATTCAGAAAAATTTAATCCAGCCAATATTTTAGACGGCGATGGAAAAACAGTTTGGAAAGCTGCTGCTGATCAAAAGACAGCTTGGTTGCAAATTGATTTGGGTAAGTCCTATAGTATTGGTGCCATGGCCGCAGCTGAAGCAGGAGGCAATATTCAACTCTATAAATTGGAATACCAATCCGACACTGAGTGGAAGACTTTGGTAGAAGGTAAGGGCTTGGGTTCATCCGCATTTAAAACATTTGATCCGGTTAAAGCGCAGGTATTTAGACTAACTGTTTTACAAGCAAAAGCAGTTCCTCAGATCAGAGACCTTCAATTGCTTTTTGAAGAATAGACTTTATTCAATTAGCAAAATTTTTTGCCTGAATGCTTGAATTATGTTTAAACCAATTTTGGTACTAGGATTAACGCCATAAAAATGAAAATGCATAGAATAAATATTGTTCATCAACTGAGAAAGAAATGCATTCTTGTGATAGCCATGTGTATGTTATTGCTTCAAGGGCAATCGCAACAGGCGCAAATGACCAATCAAATATCGCGGGAACAATGGTTTCAGGATATGGGTTTTGGGCTATTTATCCATTGGGGTGTAGACGTTAGTCTTGGTTCCGTAATCAGTCATTCCTTGGCGGGAGCTTCTAAAGAATATGCTGAAAAATATTTTAAAGAATTACCTGCTACATTCAATCCCAAAAAATTTGAGCCAGATGAATGGGCTTCCTTAGCCAAATTGGCCGGGATGAAATACATGGTTTTTACAACCAAACACCATAGTGGCTTTTGCATGTGGCCCACCAAAACTACGGAGTTCAATATTGCACAAACACCTTTTGGGAAAGACATCACCAAAGCCATTGTGGAAGCATTTAGAAAACAGGGCATTGCCATTGGATTTTATTTTTCTCCAGAAGATTTTCATTATTTATATGAACAGAAAATTCCTATTGGCAGAACCCAGCACCCCATGCATTATCCCGCTAATAACAAGGGTTTGATGGATTTGGGCAAAGCCCAATTAAAAGAATTGCTAACCAATTATGGCAAGATTGACCTCTTGTTCTTAGACGGTCCTGCCGAAGGTTTAAAAGAATTTGCTTGGCAATTACAACCAGAGATTGTGGTTACTAGGGGGCAGATGAAAACGCCAGAACAAAACTTACCAGACAAACCCATTCCGGGCCCTTGGGAAGCCTGTTTCACCATGGGTACTGATTGGCAGTACAAACCCACCAATGACCCACAGAAGACCGGAACAGAGATGATCAATATGCTGATTGAAACACGCGCAAAGGGTGGCAATTTATTGCTTAATGTTGGTCCAAAACCCAATGGCGAAATTCAAATAGAACAGGAAGCGCTGTTGCGCGAATTGGCTTTGTGGAATTTTGTAAATGAAGAAAGTGTTCACGCAGTGAGACCATTTGCTATAACCAAAGAGGGCCCCATTTGGTACACCCGATCTGCTAAAGATACCAGTACTGTTTTTGCTTTTGTGCCTGGTGGAACCCAATGGCCTTACGGCGATAGAAAAGAGCTAGTACTCAGGCAAATTAAACCAACTACTAATACCAAGGTTTCCATACTTGGTTATGATAGTCAGTTATTGGAATACAAAGAAGGCTTTGATGCGGGTTTGCGTTTTCAAGATACCAATGCAGGTTTTTTAATTAGTGCGGTGAATGGACATAGATTGTATACCAATAACAAATGGCCCAATCCCGTAGTAATTAAAATGACTGGGGTGCAATTCAAAAGCTTGTTTGATGCAAAAATTACTAAGTCTAAATTGGATGGGGCACAGTAGTTGATTTGATAAAGTTGAATGACGAATGATTGTTTGCTATGAAGAAAAAATTCAGCATATTGTTCTGTTTGGTATTGATTGCGGCAAACATTTTTGCGCAAGCCAAACCCTACCAAATTCAATCTCCCGATGGTAAGTTGGTAGTAACCATTGCACTCAATCAAGAGAAGGGATTGACCTATCAATTATCGTATTTACAACACCCCATTGTGTTGGATTCTAAATTTGGCATTAAAGTAAATGGGGAGAATTGGGATCAAAATTTAGTCATCAAAACCATATCTGCAAGTTCGGTAGATACTGTTTGGCAACCCATTTATGGAGAGCGTTCAAGGGTAAAAGACCAATACAATGAATCGGTTTTTTATTTAAACAAAGCCGATAATAAGAACAAACAATTAAAAATTCTTGTCAGGGTATACAATCAAGGAATGGCATTTAAGTACTTGATTCCTGAACTAGAAAATGGTGGCCCCTTGATTAAAATTACGGGTGAGTCAACAGAGTATCGTTTTCCGGATTCCACCAAA
This sequence comes from Chitinophaga pinensis, assembly GCA_943372255.1. GTDB lineage: Bacteria > Bacteroidota > Bacteroidia > Chitinophagales > Chitinophagaceae > Sediminibacterium > Sediminibacterium pinensis_M. The sequence goes on along the minus strand of CALRXZ020000011.1, from coordinate 45,727 downwards.
GCATGGTATACTTCTTTTGCCCAGCAGGAATACCAATTGATGGATCTAAACAAAATGCTTGTTGAATCAGAAAGACCCTTGACGTTGCAATTAAGTAATGGACTATTTGCATGCCTGGGTGAAGCAGAAATGGTGAATTATTCCAGAACCAAATTCAAAGCCATTACTGAGAAGCCCAATACCATTATCGGTGTTATGTATGACAATGTTGAAGAGATAGCACCTTTTGCCAGCCCATGGCGATGGGTGATGGTGGCTCAAAGTCCTGGGGCTTTATTAGAAAACAATGACTTGATTCAAAACTTAAATCCACCCAATCAAATTGCTAATAGCAGTTGGATTAAGCCCGGTAAGGTGTTTAGAGAAGTGACACTATCTACTAACGGTGCTAGAACAGCCATAGATTTCGCCAGCAAACACCAATTACAGTATATTTTATTTGACGCAGGTTGGTATGGTTATGAATACCATGATTCTTCCAATGCAAGCAGGGTTAGTGTAGACCCAAAGAGAAATCCATTGAATGCATTGGATTTGCAAGCAGTGATTGCTTATGGTAGATCAAAAGGCATTGGTGTCATTCTTTATGTAAACCAACGTGCACTAGCAAAACAATTAGACAGTATCTTACCCATCTTCCATGCATGGGGTGTAGCTGGCGTGAAATTTGGATTTGTTCACGTGGGCTCATTTAGATGGACTACTTGGATGCACGAGGCCGTGAGAAAATGTGCTAAGTATGAATTGATGGTAGACATTCATGATGAATATCGCCCAACGGGCTTTAGTAGAACCTATCCCAATCTGATGACTCAGGAAGGAATTCTGGGTAATGAAGGTTTTCCAACTGCAACCCATAATACCATTTTGCCTTTTACCCGTTTTATTGCAGGGGCAGCCGATTATACTTTCTGTTATTACAGACAAGATTTTAAACAAACGGGTGCTATAGAGAATGGCGTTCCTAGAAATAAGTTTATCAAAACAACGGCAGCCCACCAATTAGCACTAGCCGCTATTTTTTATAGTCCCTTACAACATATGTATTGGTATGATAAACCCTCTGATTCACAGGATGAGCCTGAGTTAGCTTTTTGGGATCATATACCCACTGTCTGGGACGATAGCAAAGTGCTAAAGGGAACAATTGGGGAATATATTGCCATGGCTAGAAAAACGGGCAACAAATGGTTTTTAGGTGCTATCACCAATAATGATGCTAGAAATATAGATCTATCGCTTGACTTTTTGCAATCTGGACAGGAGTATGAAGCTACTATCTATAGTGACGATGTTGCCGCTAGTATTCGAACTCATGTAGCCATTAAAAAAATGAAAGTCAATAGCAAAACTACCTTACACTTAGGTTTAGTAGCTTCAGGTGGGCAGGCTATAGAACTAGTTCCTATTCATAAAAAATAATTCAATTCACAAAGCATCCAAATTAAGAACATGAACAAGTATTTATTAGGATCCATTTTTAGTGTTACAAGCCTAATTTATTCCATAACAGGAGCTGCGCAAAAGCGCGTTGTTCTTGACAATTATTACAACAATGAAACCAATGCTAAAACGGGTTTACCCTTTCACTATCTCTGGACTGATACGGCTATGAGTGGATTTTCGCAGTTGGGAGATCTGTTTAAAGCCAAGGGGGGCGTGCTTTCTACACTCACCACCAAACCTGACAAACAGTCTCTAAAAAACGCAGACATTTTTATCATGGTAGATCCTGACACAAAGGATGAATCTGCCAATCCAAAATACATGGATGCAACTACAGCTGCCAGTATTGCTGTCTGGGTAAAACAGGGTGGGGTATTCTTGCTCATGGCCAATAATTACAAGAATGCAGAACTAGATAGTATTGGACTACTCACAAAATATTTTGGTATGCAGTTTACACACGAGACCCTGCATCCAGAATTGTCTGAAAAGGGTAAGCCCAGAAATTTTAATAGTTGTGCTTCTATTAACTTACCCAATCATGCTTTGTTTGCAGGAGTATCAAAAGTATTCTTAAAAGAAGTAGCACCCATTACGCTAGAAGGTCCTGCCAAAGCCATTCTTACAGAAAATGGGCAGACCCTGATTGCAGAAGCCAAATATGGTAAGGGTTATGTATTGGTCATTGGAGACCCTTGGTTATACAATGAATATATTGGGCATTTATATTTGCCTGCTGATTTTGAAAATGGGAAAGCTGCACAAAATTTGGTGAACCTGTTGATGAGTAAATAAAAAAGGCTGACTCATATTTTGAGCCAGCCTCTTTTTGGGGATATTGGATCTTACTTGATCCTTTTGGATTCTGATTCTAAACCGGTTTGTCTTTGTCTAGCAGCTTTTACTTGGTTGCTTCCAAAGCGAAAAGTGAAATTCAAACGAAGGGTTTGACTTTCCCAATATCCACCAGCATTGATATAAAGACCACCAAAATTGCTGGTAGCTTTCCAAGGGCTGGTATGGAAAATATCAGTGAAACTCAATTTTACTGTTGCTTTTTTCTGCATGAATAGTTTTTGTACACCAAGATCAACACCGCCCTGTGGCTTGGTGATCCAGGTTGCACCCCAAACACTTGGCCCGCTAAACCAGCCACTCAATTCGGCTGAATAATCCTTGCCTAGTTTGAAGCTGTTTTGCATATAAGCACCATAGGTTGGAATCTCATTATGCACTTTGCTGGCACCAATTTCTCCATCAAATATTTGGTAGTTATAATAGATATTGGCATAGCCGCTCCACCATTTGGTCAGGTTTAATGGAGAACCCACAGTCAAACTATAGATCTGTTGAACTGCCAGATTTTTCTGTTGCACAAATGTGGCGTTACCAATGGTATCCGTGGTTTGCGTTGCAAAGTCTTTGACATAACTATAGCCAAGGGTAGTAGTTATCTTAGACATGAAAGTATGGGCCAATTCTATATTGTCTGTGTATTGTGGACGCAGAAAAGCATTTCCTTTTTCATAAGTTAACTCATCCAGTTTGTTTTCAAATGGATTCAAGTCTTGGTAAGAAGGTCTATCAATTCTTCTGCTATAAGTCAAGTTCAAAGTATGCTTAGGATTGATGGTATATGTAATGGCTGCACTTGGAAAGAAGTCTAGGTAATTCTTTTTTACTTCATTGTCTGCCTGTACTTGTCCATCTGCCCTTGTTAATACGCCCTTACTATTGGTTTGTTCTAAACGCAAACCACCTTGAAAACCCCATTTGGGATTGAACTGACGCTGGTAGTTTACATATACCGCATTCACGTTTTCATCATAATTAAAACTATTGCTGCGGGATGCTATTTTAGTAACAGTCCCGTTTACATCTGTATAAAAATCAAAACTGTTCTTGGTTTTTACCAAACTAAATTTTGCACCATAGCCTAATTTACCCTTCCATTTTGGTAGTTCCACATCTACTTTAGAAGTGAGGATATCTATATCTGTTGGGGTATAATTTCTATTGGTTACCTGATACAATAAATTGCCATTTTTGTCATAGTAATTATTGGGTTGGATAGAATTACCCCTTCCGCGGAACTGTCCATAATCTGCGTCAAAATTGATTTCTTTACCCGTAGTATCAGCATATCTATAGTTGATATTTCCATTGACATTGGTTCTGTTCATGGGTACAGTATTCTTGGCTACCAGTTTTTTGATAAACTGTCCAGTAGGTTTATAGTACACATCTGTTTCTCCTGAGCTGGTCCAATCGCCATCGCTGGTATTGGCAGTAACCATGACCCCAAATGTGTTTTTTGAGTTAACAAATAGGTCAGCACCAGCCTTGATATTGAAGTTTTGATTGTTGTTGACATTCACACTGTGTTGGTCATAAATGGTATCTCGCTGTTCCCTGTAGAAGTCTAGTCCATTTTCATAAGCTCCCAGATTGCCGCTGATATTACTAAAGAGATTGATTTTTTTATCACGATAGTTCAGGTTCAGACCAGCGTTCCCCTTGGGTGTAATCCCTTGTACAAAGCCTGCATTCACACTTCCATTGGTGCCATATTTTTTATTCTTCTTTAAACGGATATTGACAATGCCGGCATTTCCACTTGCGTCATATTTGGCGCTAGGATTGCTGATCATTTCAATGGCTTCAATATCTGCACTGTTGATGCTTTTTAGATAAGCTGCAAGGTCTTGACCGTTCAACTGACTCATTTTACCATCAATGTAGATTTTAACACCAGACTTGCCCTTCATCTTAATGTTCTCATTGTTATCAACCTGAACACCTGGACTTTTTTGCAATAGTTCTAGTGCATTACTTCCTGTAGCATTGATGCTATTCTCAACATTGAAAATGGTTTTGTCTGCTTTAATTTCTATCATGGGTTTTTTAGAAACCACAGTCACATCTGCTAATTTATTAGCAGCCAGATTCAATACAATGGTTGGTAGTAGAATGTCTTTTCCATCTTCTAATTTAAAAGCATTACTAAACTTTTTTTCTGTATTCAGTCCCTGATAAGAAAGAATGTAATTGCCTGATATGGAACTGCTTAACTCATAGCGACCATCATTTTCTGTAATAGCAGTCTTGACCAAACTGCTGTCTTTTTGTTTTAATAAAGCAACGGTTACTCCGCTGAAAGCCTTGCTACCATTGTCTTGTACGGTGCCACTGACCGTTGTCTTTGTTTGTGCAATACTGCTTGCTGTTATCATCAGTGCAGTTGCCACGCTCACAATTTCCTTAATCATCTTAGTTAGTTTTGTATGGTTAGTACGAAGATGACAGCGAAAGGTTACAAAAGTTGTAAGCTTTAGTGAGGAGCAGTGAAAGCAGATGATGAGTGGAGTTAATGAACGTTAAAAAACAAAAAAGCCCCAATCAAAAGATTGAGGCTTTTAAAAAAATATGGAACAATTACAAAGTCTTCAACACTTCGTTCATGTTTCTAACAGCGTCTGCACTCTTGTTAAATGCAGCTTGCTCTTCTTCATTCAATTTGAAATCCAAGATTTTTTCCCAGCCATTTTTACCAATGACAACAGGAACACCCAAGCAAATATCGCTTTGGCCATATTCGCCTTCTAGGCTTACGCAGCAAGTGAAGAGTTTTTTCTCATCACGCAAAATGCTTTCCACCAAAGCAGCTCCGGCAGCACCTGGTGCATACCAAGCAGATGTACCAATCAATTTGGTTAGGGTAGCTCCACCAACCATGGTGTCTGCAACTATCTGATCTTGTTGTTCCTTGGTCAAGAAATTGGTAACAGGAGCACTGTTCCAAGTGGCGTGACGAATCAAAGGAATCATGGTAGTATCACCGTGTCCACCAACTACAACTGCATTCAAATCAGCTGGGCTGCAGTTTAGGTGTTGGCTCAATTGATATTTGAAACGAGCACTATCCAAAGTACCACCCATACCAATGATGCGGTTTTTGGGAAGTCCAGTTGATTTCAATGCCAAATAAGTCATAGTATCCATTGGATTACTAATCACAATGATGATGGCATTGGGTGAATATTTCAAAATGTTTTCTGCTACTCCTTTTACAATACCAGCATTGGTACCAATCAAGTCTTCGCGAGTCATACCTGGCTTACGAGGAATACCTGAAGTAATTACTACCACGTCTGAGTTAGCAGTTTTGGAATAGTCATTAGTACTGCCACTGATTCTAGTGTCAAAACCCAATAGGGCTGATGTCTGCATCATGTCCTGTGCCTTGCCTTCAGCTAAGCCTTCTTTGATGTCTAAAATCACCAATTCTTGTGCCAGTGCGGCACGTGCGATGTTGTCGGCACAGGTTGCTCCTACGGCACCAGCACCTACTACTGTAACTTTCATATGCGTTAACTATTTAAAAATGATAAATTCTACGCGTAAAGTTACTGAATAGCTTGACTACTGCCTTATATAATTGTGTTATTTCTATTTAAGAAGTGGCAATAATTGGGGCATTTCTGCGCCTCCGTCAAAGGCTTTGACAAACAAGCCCTTTTTATCGTAAACGGCTACAAAAGGAGTGAATTTAACCCTATAAAAAGCAGGTACCATATATTTAGGATCTCTTCCTGCATACATATTTGGATACTTATATAATTCCAGAACATAAAAGAACTCCTTAATCAATTCCATCTCTTTGTAGCTGATCCAGACAAAGCTGACGTTTTTCAATTTGTCTATATTCTTGACAATTTCCCTAGCCTCGTGTTTGCAGTGTGCGCAATCCGGGCTAAAATAAATAATAACTGTTGGAACGTTCTTAGGTAATTGGTCCCTAGTAAGCCAGCTATCGTCAAATTTCTGAATCTTAAACGCCGGCATATGGTTGTCCTTCTTATAAGGGGGAAGGGTATCTGTTTGAACTTGAGCTCTTAGGCTTACAAAAGCAATTACAAAGAACAAAAAAAGGGTCAGTTTCTTGATCATGTTAGAAATATTAAATATTGCCAATGTTTTTGTTAGCTTCCAGCATACGCATTTGTTTGGCGTCTTGCAAGAATTCGGAAGCAAAAATAAAGTCATTGAGTAGTTTGTCCTTGCTAAAAATGATGTCTTTATTTGAGCCCTCCCATTGTTTTTGACCATTGTATAAATACACAATATGGTCTCCAATTTCCATTACAGAATTCATGTCATGTGTAATTACAATGGTTGTAATTTGAAATTCGTCTGTAATTTCTTTGATCAATTTATCTATGACCATGGATGTTTGAGGATCCAAACCAGAATTGGGCTCGTCACAGAATAAGTATTTAGGATTCAGCACAATGGCTCTTGCAATACCCACCCTTTTTTTCATACCACCACTGATTTCAGAAGGATAGCGTTTGTGAGCATCTTTGAGATTAACCCTATCTAATACTTCATTAACGCGTTTCTTTTTTTCAGCTTGGGTCCACCTAGTAAACATGTCTAATGGGAATAACACATTTTGTTCTACTGTCATAGAATCAAATAAGGCAGTTCCTTGAAAAAGCATACCAATTTGTTGACGCAATTGTTTGCGGGTATCATTGTCCATGGCAAACATATCGTCACCATTGTACAAGATTTGACCTTTGTCAGGTTTAAATAAACCCACCATGCACTTGGTCAGTACGGTCTTGCCACTACCACTGGTGCCAATGATGAGGTTGCACTTGCCGGGCTCCATAATGGCGCTAACATCACTGAGGATGACCCTTTCACCAAATTGTTTGACTATGTTACGGATTTCAATCATCTGGGTGCAAACTACAATTTTGTTCTATAAGACAGGAATCTGGTTTCTTAATAAATCTGCAAATTCGTCTCTTTTGCGAATCAGGTGTGCTTCACCCTCAAGAACCAAAACTTCTGCAGGTTTGTACCTAGCATTGTAATTGCTAGACATTTCAAATCCATAAGCGCCTGCATTATAAATAGCCAGCACATCGCCCTCGCGTACTTCGTGCAATTTTCTATTGGTACCAAATGTGTCTGTTTCACAAATATTACCGGTTACCGTATAAGCATGTTGAGCCCCAGCAGGGTTGCTGATATTTTCAATGCGGTGATAGGCATCATACATCATGGGTCTAATCAGATGATTGAGCCCCGTGTCAATTCCAGCAAAAACCGTATTGCCAGATTGCTTGAGCACATTCACGGTTGATAAAAGGTATCCGCATTCACTCACCAAGTACTTGCCTGGTTCAAACCAGCACTGGAATTTTTTACCGTATTGGGCTTCTAAATTCTTCTGAAAGCGAGCAATCTCTGCACCTAGTTCATCTATATGGGTAATATGATCACTGTCTTTATATGCCACTTTAAAGCCACCTCCCATGTCTAAAAATGCCAGTTCTGGAAAATGGGGGAGAAGGGCTGAAAAAACATCGGCCACCTGCATAAATACGGATACTTCCTTAATCTCAGAACCAGTATGAATATGCAGACCTCGAATATATAAGTTGTATTTTTTTACCAGGTCTAGAATCTGATCAAGTTGGTCAATAGGAATTCCAAATTTACTATTGTCATGACCCGTAGAAATTTTTAAATTACCACCTGCCATAATATTGGGGCGTAAACGAATACCTACTGGATAGTCATGTCCATAAGCAGCACCAAATTTCTCTAGATTTGACAGACTGTCTATGTTTACATTAATGCCCAATGAGACTGCTTCTTGGATCTCAGAAAAATGAATTCCATTGCTGGTATAGAGCACGCGTTCTGGGGGCACACCTACGTGTAGTGCAAGTTTGGCTTCATTGATAGAACTACAATCAATATCGCATCCAATAGCTGCTACATGTTTGAGTACATTAATATTGGTAAGGGCTTTACAGGCATAAAAGAATCGGGTATCCGAATCCTGAAAAGCCGTTTTTAATTGCCTGTATTGTTGACTAATTTTGTCTGCGTCATAGACATAAACGGGCGTACCATGGGTATTGGCAATAGCTGCCAATGTTTCAAAAGACAATGCTTGCATTTGCCAAAGATAATTTAATGGAAATAAACGGAAAGATTATTCAGGCTGATCCTTTTGATCTTCTTCATCAGAAGCAGCAGATTCATCTGTTGGATCTTGCTCTTTAGGGGCCTCCTCAGAATTATCCTCAAAAGTCTCTTCAATAGCAGGTGTTTCTTCAGATTCAGTCTCAGTAGAAGTATTTGATTCTGCAATTTCCTCAGTGCTAGTTTCATCTGGAGCCAATACCAATTCTCCGTCTTCGTTTACCGCTACTATTTCAGAGATTTCGCCTTCTTCTCCTAGTAGGGTGCCGGCCAAATTTGGATTGCCAATATTTTCAGCTACTGGTAAATCAGTAAAGTCTTCAGGTCTGGTTCCTTCTACCATTTGCTCGGCCAATACCTCGCGAATTTTTGGAAGATCGGATGCAGAATTGATACCAAAATAATCCATGAAATTTTTAGAAGTGGCGTATACCAATGGTTTGCCAGGTGCGTGTTCATTACGCCCACTGATCAGGATCAATTCCTTTTCTAATAATTTCTGAATACTATAATCACTATTTACACCGCGAATAGCTTCAATTTCTCCCTTGGTAATGGGTTGTTTGTAGGCAATAATGGCCAAGGTTTCTAATGCCGCATTGGAGAGTCTTTTTAAGAACTTGTCTCCATTTAATTGGGCAATAGTCTTGTGATAATCCTTCTTGGTTAGGAACTGCCAGCCGCCGCCGCTTTCCTTTACTTCAAAGGGATAAAATTCAGAATCGTATTTTTCTTTAATGCCCTGTAATGCACTATCTACTTGGTCAGGCATGATTCTTTCTTCCAAAAATCCAAAACTGTTATTAATCAGTTCTACAATATCCAAAGAAGTCAGTGGTTTATCACTGGCAAAAATCAGTACTTCAATATGCGGTATGATGGTGCTAATTTCCAAGGCTTGCGTTTCTGTATCGTTAGTAATGGTTTGAAAAGATAGATTATTATCCTTGCAAAGCTGCGGCACCACTCACAATCTCTGTTAACTCAGTGGTAATAGCGGCTTGACGAGCACGGTTATAACTGATCTTCAAAGATTTGAGTAATTCATTGGCGTTTTCACTGGCTTTGTCCATGGCAGTCATACGAGCACCGTGTTCGCTGGCATTGCCATCCAATACGGCTTTGTACAATTGGGTATTCAAGATCTTTGGCATCAGCTCTTCAATCAAGGTTTCTACCGCTGGTTCAAAGATAAAGTCTGTGTTTTTGGCTCCTGCTTTCTTGGCCACTTTTGGAATGGGCAAGAAAGGTTCAGCCACATATGCCTGTGTTGCGGCATTTTTAAATTCGCTGTAGATAATTTCTATGGCGTCAAATTCCTTGTTTTCAAAAGCCTTCATAGCAGCTTGTGCGGCAGCTTGAACGGTTTCAAATTTCAGGTTTAAGAAAATGTCTTTATAAGTTTCATTGGTTTTGTAGCCTGATTTGGTTAAAGCTTCAAATCCTTTTTTACCAATATTCCAAATAGCTACATTTCCTTTGTTGAACTGTGCTTGGTATTTTTCAGCAATAGTAGATTTAGCCAACTTAACAATATTGGCGTTATAACCTCCGCAAAGTCCGCGGTCACTGGTTACTACAATCAACAATACTTTTTCAATGGTACGTTCTTCGGCCAATTTTAGAGTTACACCACCTTCAATACTGCTTACAATATTGCTCAGCATATCCTGTAATTTTTGAGCATAGGGACGCATTTGGGTAATGCTATCCTGAGCTCTGCGCAACTTGGCGGCACTCACCATTTTCATGGCTTTGGTAATTTGCTGGGTGCTTTGAACACTCTTAATCCTATTACGTACTTCTTTTAATTGACCTGCCATATCTTGATTTTCTAAAAATTCTTGGTTTGGGAACCGGATTACGGGTCCTGTTTCGGGATGCAAAAGTAGCAGAAACGGCCTGAAATTCCATCCTTTCGGCCAAAAAACAGGGAATGTGGAAAATTTTGGGCTGTTTTGGTCCTGACATCGCCCTTTAGGGCTAAAAAATGGAAGGATTTAGAGGGGTACCACCAATCCTACGCCATTTTGAGTAGTAGTGATTTGTAGGTTTCCCAAGTATTGATTCAACAATTTGCCATTCTGCTGGTGTTGTGCGTATTGAATCAGGTCAAAAACCAATAAGAATGCACCTTGTAGGATTAAACTACTTCCATAACCCTTGGTTTGATCATTATTTAAGTTATTACCTCTTTCTTGTAAATAAACGCCTGTAGTCATGTAGGCAATGTCTAGTCCCGAGTTTAAAAGCAACAAGGAACTGATTTTTTGTTGGGCTTTTACATTATCAGCTAGGGTATAATGCATTTTTTTGGTTTGGTGTAGTCTGTACAATCCAAATCCTGCAATGGCTAAATTTACGGTATTAAAATAGGCATTCATCCGGTGAAAATGCTGTTTAGAACCCGTAAGGTTTCCCGCAGAAATGCTGCCCTGTACAATATTGGCGGCTGACCATGCCAACAAAACGGTCAAATTGGTCTGGTTCAATTGATTCCTTCTATTGGCCACCGAATCCATTACATTAAAATTGAATACCGGGGTGGATTGAATGGTCAGGGTATCAACCTTTTTGTCCTGTGCTTGGGTACCAATGCCTATGAGGCAAGCGCCCATAATAATCAATAGCTGCTTCATTGGTCTAAAATTAGCCAATCGGCCCTTTCTTTGTTAGGGAAGCCCCAAATTTTACAAAACATTAGTGAATGGGGCGGTAAGGCCTGAAAATCTTTACCTTTGTCCTCCTTTTGTAAAAAACTGCTGCCATTTTGTCTAAATGTGCTGGGTAGCATCCTTTTTGACTAGGAAAAACAACCATTAAAGAACTGATTTACACAATAGAACCATATGTTGAAATTCATATCCAAATTATTCGGTGGTAGCAAGAGCGAGAAAGATGTGCAGCAGATCATGCCCATTGTTCAAAAAGTAAATGCTTTTTTCCAAGAATACCAATCCTTGTCTAATGACGCATTACGCGCCAAAACCCAGGAATTCAAACAGCGGATTAAAACCCACTTAACAGATATTGACGCAGTCATTGCCAATAAACAAGCGGAAGCTGAGGCTTTGCCATTAACAGATATCCATGGTAGGGATACTATTTACCAAGAAGTAGACAAATTGCGCAAAGACCGCAACAAAAAAATTGAAGAGGCTTTGGCGCTGATTCAAGCGGAAGCTTTTGCTGTAGTAAAAGAAACTGCTAGAAGGTTTAAAGAAAATACTGAAATCATTAGCTCGGCTACTGAACTTGACAGAAACCTGAGTGTGAAAAAAGACTATGTTACTATTAAAGGTGAGGAGTCTGTTTTCAAAAATACTTGGACTGCCGGTGGTGGTCAGGTTACTTGGAACATGCAGCACTATGACGTACAGTTAATTGGTGGTAGCGTTTTGCATTCTGGAAAAATTGCTGAAATGGCAACGGGTGAGGGTAAGACCTTGGTGTCTACACTGCCTGCATATTTAAATGCATTGGCTGGTGAAGGAGTGCATATTGTAACAGTGAATGATTATTTGGCCCGAAGGGATAGTGAGTGGAACGGAACCATTTTTGAATGGTTGGGTATTACGGTTGATTGTATTGACAAACACGAACCCAATAGTGAAGCTAGAAGAAACGCCTATTTGGCCGATATTACCTATGGTACCAATAACGAATTTGGTTTTGATTACCTGCGTGATAATATGGTGCATACACCTGAAGAAATGGTGCAACGCAAACACCATTATGCCATGGTGGATGAGGTGGATTCTGTCTTAATTGATGATGCCCGTACGCCTTTGATTATTTCTGGTCCTATTGGTCACAATACTGGTGAACAACAATTCTTTGACTTGAAGCCAAGGATTGAAAAATTGGTAGATGCTCAGAAAAGAGCTACCAACCATTTCTTAAACGAAGCCAAGAAAAAAATTACGGAAGGAAACGATGATCCCAAAGATGGTGGTCTGGCTCTATTCCGCGCCCACCGTGGTTTACCAAAGAATAATGCCTTGATTAAATTCTTGAGTGAGCCAGGTATTCGAGTGAAATTGCAGAAAGCAGAAAACTTTTATTTAGCAGATCAAAGCCGAGAAATGCCTACGGCCGATGCGGAACTATTTTTCTATATTGATGAGAAAAACAATTCAGTTGAATTAACCGATAAGGGTATTCAATTAATTACCGGTTCTGGAGAAGATCCTACCTTCTTTATTTTACCAGACATTAGTGTGTCTCTTGCTTCAGTTGACAAACAAACTGAATTGAGCGATGAAGAAAAACTCCGCGCCAAAGAAGCCATTATCAATGACTATTCTGTTAAGGCCGATAGGATTCATACCGTACAACAATTGCTCAAAGCCTATACCTTATTTGATAAGGATGTAGAGTATGTGGTCATGGATGGTTCGGTTAAAATTGTAGACGAACAAACTGGTCGTATCCTTGATGGTAGACGATATTCAGATGGATTGCACCAAGCCATTGAAGCCAAGGAAAATGTGAAGATTGAAGCCGCTACTCAAACTTATGCAACTGTAACCTTACAGAACTATTTTAGAATGTATCATAAGCTTGCTGGTATGACTGGTACAGCAGAAACTGAAGCTGCTGAGCTTTGGGATATCTATAAATTAGACGTAGTTACCGTACCTACCAATGTGGTAGCTATTCGTATAGATGATCAGGATCTGGTTTTCAAAACCAAGCGTGAAAAATTTGGTGCGGTGATTGATGAGATTGTAAAACTAACCGATGCGGGACGCCCAGTACTAGTAGGTACTACGTCAGTAGAAGTGAGTGAATTGCTGAGCAGGATGCTGCGTCAAAAACAAATTGCACACAATGTATTAAACGCCAAGCAGCACGCTAGAGAAGCGCAAGTAGTTGCTGAAGCAGGTTTGGCTAAAGCCGTTACCATTGCCACAAACATGGCTGGTAGGGGTACCGATATTAAACTAGGACCAGGCGTTAAAGAAGCGGGTGGTTTGGCCATCTTGGGTACAGAACGCCACGAATCTAGACGCGTAGACAGACAGTTACGTGGACGTGCTGGACGTCAGGGTGATCCAGGTTCTACTTTGTTCTTTGTGTCTTTGGAAGATGATTTGATGCGCATGTTTGGTAGTGAGCGTATTGCTAAAGTGATGGACTTTGCTGGTTATAAAGAAGGCGAAGTAATCCAACACAGCATGATTACCAAGTCTATTGAAAGGGCCCAAAAGAAAGTAGAAGAAAACAACTTTGGCATTCGTAAGCGTTTGTTGGAATATGACGATGTGATGAACAAACAACGTACTGTAATCTATAGCAAACGCAACCACGCATTGTTTGGAGAGCGCTTGGCACTTGATTTAGACAATGCATTTTATACCGTTGCAGAAGGCTTAGTGAATTCATTTAAAGAACAAAATGACCACGAAGGATTCCGCTTGGCCGTGATTGTGAACTTTGGGATTGATTCAAAAATCACTGCAGACGAATTGTCTAAAACCAACGAGCAGCAATTAACGGAAAGACTTTATAACGAAGCGGTTGAAAATTATGAACGCAAAAAAGCGGACCTAGCTGCTCAGAGCATTCCAGTGTTTAAGAATATTCGTTTACAACAGGGTAACCATATTGAAAACGTGATTGTTCCTTTTACCGATGGAAGAAGAATGATGAATGTGTTGGCTTCTATGGACAAGACCATCAATTCTGGGGGTGTGGAATTATTGAATGCTCTGGAACGTACCATTACCCTTGGTTTTATTGATGATTCTTGGAAAGAACATTTACGTTCTATGGATGACCTGAAACAAAGTGTACAAACGGCTACTTACGAACAGAAAGATCCATTGGTGATTTATAAAATGGAAGCATTTGACCTTTTCAAGAAAATGGATGCTGAAGTAAACCGTGAGATTGTACAATTCCTTTGTCATTCTGCTATTCCTTTAAGTGATGGTGACAATGTAAAAGAAGGAAGGGCACAAAAAACTGATTTGAGTAGAATGCGCACCCAGAAAGAAGAATTGGATGCGGCTGGTCATGACAATGATTATATTGATCCTTCTGAAACCGTGAAACAACAACCGGTGCAAGTAGGACCCAAGATTGGCCGTAATGATCCTTGCCCTTGTGGAAGTGGGAAGAAGTTCAAAGCTTGTCATGGGAAGGAAAGTTAAGAGATAAAAGTTAAGAGTGAAGAGAGGAGGAAGAAGAAAGTGAGGATTGAGGAAGTGTGAATTTCATATAGATTGATATAAAAATGCCCCATTTTGGGGCATTTGGCTTTGGTACTTGTGTTACCTTTGCTGCTCAAAGTTTTTCTATGAAACTGAACCAATTTATTGACCATACCATTTTAAAGCCAACAACCTTGGTGGCCGATATTGACAAGCTTTGTGCTGAAGCCATTCAGTATGGGTTTGCGGCGGTATGTGTTCCACCAAATTTTATCAAACAGGCAAAAGCTTTAACGGCTGGTAGTACTGTAAAAGTGGCCACGGTGATTGGTTTTCCCTTTGGTTATAGTGCGGTGGAAGCCAAGATTGCAGAGATAGTTTTGGCCATGGTTGATGGGGTAGATGAGTTAGATGTAGTTTGTAATATTTCGGCTATTAAGAATAAAGATTTTCAGTATATAGCAGGTGAGATCAACCATATCATGCCCATTATCAGAGGCAAGGGAAAAACCATTAAAGTAATCATTGAATCTGGGGTATTAACCAAAGAAGAAATTATTGCTTGTTGCGATATTTATGGAGCAGCTGGAATTGACTATTTAAAAACCTCTACTGGTTATGCTGAAAAAGGAGCTTCTGTTGAAGACGTGGCTCTGTTTCGGGCTCACTTGCCAGCCCAGGTTCAAATAAAGGCTTCTGGTGGCATTAGGGACTATTCTTTTGCAAAACAATTGGTTGATGCAGGAGCTACAAGACTTGGATGTAGTGCCGGTGTAGCTATTGTTTCTGGTGCCCCTGTACAAGATTCAGGATATTAATTTAACTTGTAAGACTATTGAAGAACATAGTCCATGGAAATATGAAGAACCCTAAGTATATATTTTTTTATTGATTGCCGTTTTTGCAGGATTATTAGCCATGGCCAATGATACAATGATTGTACACAAAGATCCAAGAATGGATCAGTTAACGGCAAAGCAAAATCAGATTAACAAACACGCCAGTTTGTTAACCAGTTCGGGTCAATACAAAGGTTTTAGAGTGCAAGTTGTGAGTACATCAAATAGGGATATGGCTTTTAAAGTAAAGTCTGATTTGTTAACCCGTTTTCCTGATCAGAAATCTTATGCTTTGTTTCAGTCGCCCAATTTCAAAGTGCGAATAGGTAATTTTTTGAAAAAAGCTGATGCGGAAAAGTTTAGAAACTTGGTTAGTAAATATTATCCTACTGGGGTATTTATTGTAGAAGATGCTATAGATTATACACCTACCAAGGAAGAGGAAGAAAATATGGCAAACTAAATTCAATGGAATTATTAGCGCACATACAATCTTTGGCAAAAGCCTATGCTGCAGAATTTATTGCAGTAAGAAGGCATTTGCACGCACATCCTGAATTGAGTTATCAGGAATTTGAAACCAGTTTATTTGTTCAAGAACAACTTCGTGTAATGGGAATTGGTTTTGAGCAAAAAGCTACTACTGGTTTAGTGGCATTGATTGAAGGAAAAGATCCATCAAGCAGGGTCATTGCACTCAGAGCAGATATGGATGCATTGCAAATTCAAGAAGAAAATCAAGTGTCTTATTGCAGTGTGAATGAGGGAGTAATGCATGCCTGTGGTCATGATGTTCATACCAGTATTTTATTGGGGGCTGCCAAAATTTTACAAGAAACAAAAGACCAATGGTCTGGCACAGTCAAATTATTGTTCCAACCTGGGGAAGAAAAAAATCCGGGTGGTGCAAGTTTTATGATTAGAGATGGTGCTTTACAAAACCCATCGCCAACCGGCATCATTGCCTTACACGTTCATCCCGGATTGTCTGTTGGAAAATTGAGTTTTAGAAAGGGTAGGGTCATGGCTAGCGCCGATGAAATATATATTACCATTAAGGGTAAAGGCGGTCATGCTGCTGCCCCACACTTAACTGCTGATACCATTTTAATTGCCTCACAACTGATTGTGAGTTTGCAACAAATTATTTCTAGAAACAATAATCCACTTTCACCATCAGTATTGTCTATCTGTTCTATTCAAGGAGGTCATACTACCAATGTGATTCCTAGTGAAGTAAAATTGAAAGGAACATTTAGGGCCATGGATGAAGCTTGGCGTTTTAAAGCACATGAGCTGATAACCAAGCAGGCAATAGGTTTGGTGGAATCCATGGGTGGAGAAATTGATTTGTTAATTGATATTGGGTATCCTACGGTTGATAATGATCCTGCTTTTACAGGTGCCAATTGGCAGTTAGCAGAAACTTATATGGGTAAGGAAAATGTAGAAGAGACAGAGATAAGAATGGGAGCAGAGGATTTTGGATATTATACTCAGCAGATTCCCGGTTGCTTTTTCAGACTTGGGGTTAGAAATGAAGCAAAGGGAATCATTCATAATGTGCATACCCCAAAATTTGACATTGATGAAAATGCTATTGAAACTGGCATTGGAATCATGGCTTGGTTGGGTGTAAATGCCAATATTGGTCACTAAAAAATAAGTATGTCTAAACACACCGATTTAAGAAGAGAGCAAGCGTTGGAATATCATGCCAATGGCAGGCCAGGTAAAATAGAAGTGGTTCCTACCAAGGAAGCCAAGACACAGCGAGATTTGAGTTTGGCTTATAGCCCAGGAGTTGCAGAACCATGTAAAGAAATTTTTAAAAATCCAGAAGACGTTTATAAATATACTGCCAAGGGAAACTTGGTTGGTGTCATCAGCAACGGCACAGCCGTATTGGGTTTGGGTGATATTGGTCCTGATGCCAGTAAACCAGTGATGGAAGGAAAGGCCGTACTCTTCAAAATCTTTGCTGATATTGATGTATTTGATATTGAGATCAACGAAAAAGATCCTGAGAAATTTGTTCAAATTGTCAAATCATTGGAGCCCACATTTGGGGGGATCAATTTAGAAGACATTAAAGCTCCTGAATGCTTTTATATTGAGCAGCAGTTAAAAGAGCAGATGAATATTCCGGTGATGCACGATGACCAGCATGGAACTGCCATCATTAGTAGCGCAGCCATGCTAAATGCATTGGAACTGCAGAAAAAGAAAATTGAGAAAGTAAAGTTTGTGATCAATGGTGCTGGTGCAGCAGCCATGGCTTGTATTCAGTTATATGTTGCACTAGGCGCTCGTTATGAAAACTTTATTGTTTTTGATAAAGACGGTGTATTGCATATTGGTAGAACAGACTTGGGACCCATTAGAGAAAAGTTTGCTGTTAAAAAATCTGACTGGACTCTTGAAAAAGCCATGAAAGATGCCGACGTATTCTTGGGGCTAAGTGTGGGTAATGTGGTTAGCCAAGACATGGTACGTTCAATGGCTAAGAATCCCATTGTATTTGCAATGGCCAACCCTGATCCTGAAATTTCATATCCAGATGCTTCCGCTGTTAGAAAAGACATTATCATGGCAACGGGTAGAACGGATTACCCCAACCAAGTAAACAATGTATTGGGCTTTCCATATATTTTCCGTGGAGCTTTAGATGTTCGCGCCAAACAAATTAATGAAGCCATGAAACTGGCTGCTGTAAGGGCTTTGGCCGATTTGGCAAAGACAGCAGTACCAGATATTGTGAACATGGCCTATAACCAACAAAGCATGAGCTTTGGTCCGGAATATATTATTCCAAAACCCTTAGATCCAAGATTGTTGGCTGCAGTAGCACCTGCGGTGGCTAAAGCTGCTATGGAATCTGGTGTGGCTCAGAAAAGCATCCATAATTGGGATGCTTATGTGGTAGAACTGAACAAACGTTTGGGTCTGGATAACCAACTCATGCGTGTGATTGGTACCAAAGCTAGAAAAGGCCCTAAGCGTTTGGTATTTGCAGAAGCAGATAACCAGAAAATTCTGAAAGCTGCCAGCATTATCTATGATGAGGGTATTGCATATCCTATTTTATTGGGTGACCCAATCAAGATCAATCGCATAGCGGAAGAAAACAATATTGACTTAACAGACTTACCCATTATTGATCCGCGTAGCGATGAAAATGAAGAGAAGCGCGAATTCTATGGTAACCTGTTTTTCAAGAAACGTCAGCGCAAAGGCGTGAACGCTTATGAGAGTAAGAAATTAATGAAAGACCGCAACCATTTTGGTTGTATGATGGTAGAAACCGGTGATGCAGACGCTATGCTTTCTGGATTAACCAAGAACTATGCTGAAGCCATTAGGCCAGCTCTTCAAATTATAGGTACTGAAGAAGGGGTGAAGAAAATTGCTGGTATGTATTTGTTATTAACCAAGAAAGGTCCTTTGTTCTTGGCAGATACTACTGTGAACTTTAATCCTACTGCAGAAGAACTAGCCGATATTACCATGATGGTAGCCAAGGAAGTACGCACTTTTAACCTAACACCCAGAATTGCCATGTTGAGTTATAGTAATTTTGGCAGTAGTGATTCACCTGAAGCAAGATTGGTGGCTCAAGCAACCAAGATTCTTAAGCAGAGAAATCCTTCTCTGATTGTAGATGGTGAAATGCAAGGTTCTATGGCTTTTAACAAAGAAATTTTAAAAGACAATTATCCCTTTAGTGAATTGGTTGATGAGGAAGTTAATGTACTCATGTTCCCTAATCTAACATCGGGTAACGTAACCTATAATCTTTTAAAAGAAGTAGGTGGTGCAGACGCCATTGGACCTATTTTATTGGGATTGAAAAAGCCTGTACACGTATTGCAATTGGGTAGTAGTGTGCGCAATATTATCAATATGGCAATTGTGGCTGTGGTAGATGCACAATTGAAATGCAAGGGCAATATTGAAGAAGCGGTTCAAACCAGTAGTTGGTGGAAACGCTTGAAAAAAAGAAAAAAATAAACCATGAGTTTTTTCACCCACTTTGGAACCTTTTTATTGATGCTGAAAGGCATGTTCACCAAGCCTGAGAACTGGCGCATGTACTGGAAGGAATTCATGCACCAATGTGTAGAAATAGGCATTGGGGCATTGCCCATTGTGGTCATCATTTCTATTTTCCTAGGTGCGGTAACCACCGTGCAAACCGCTTACCAATTGGTGAGCCCCTTGGTGCCCTTGTCTACCATTGCGCAGATTGTTAGAGATAGTATGATTCTAGAATTATCTCCTACGGTATTGAGCATTGTTTTGGCAGGGGTGGTTGGTAGTAAGATTGCTAGCGAGTTGGGAAATATGCGCATTAGTGAACAGATAGACGCGCTAGAAATTATGGGTATCAATTCAAAGAACTATTTAATCTTCCCTAAGATCTTGGCAGCTTTAGTGGTGATTCCTTGTTTGATTGTAATTTCTGCTGTATTGGGGATCTGGGGAGGAAGAACCGCAGGAGCCATGTCTGGCATTTTAGCTAATGATATATTTGATGCTGGTTTAAGGCAAAACCTGAACCTATTCAATATTAATTTTGCGCTTTACAAGTCCTATACATTTGCCTTTATACTTAGTTCGGTACCAGCCTATTATGGGTATAACGTAAAAGGGGGATCATTAGAAATAGGTAGGGCAAGTACAAGTGCTGTAGTAGTGAGCTGTATTCTTATTTTATTGGCCGATTATGCCCTAGCCGCCATTCTCTTGTAAACTATTGCCAAATACCCTGCTAAAATTTTTTACAGCAAGGACTACTTGTTACATTTAGTGTACAAATAAATTGTTATGCCTATAAGAATGGTGGATGATCCCAATGATCAGGACAATAATGATGATGGTAGTGGCGGTGGTGGAAATTCCGGTGGAGGAGGTGGTGGAGGTTTGTTCAACCTGCTTCCCTTAGTCATTGGTCTTTTGTTTAGAAAGCCTTCTCTTTTGTTAGTGGTACTGGCCATTGCAGGTTTTGTCTATTTGAAAAATGGTTGCAGTGGTATGAGTAGCATGCAAGAGGTTGCGCAGCTGGCCACTGGAGGAATTTTGGATGCCAAAGAGTTTGATAAAGCCCAAGTCTATGAAGGATTGGATGAATCTAAAAACGAATTACCAGAAGCTGTATCCTTATTAAAATATGCTCCCAAGCGGTTGAATCAAGGCCATCAGGGTTCTTGTGTAGCTTGGAGTAGTGCCTATGGTGCCAGAACCATCTTGCAAGCGGTAAGCACTGGAGAAGACCCCAATCAATTGGCATTTAGTCCCTCCTTTTTATATAATCAAATTGGACTTAGCGGATGCCAGGGTAGTTATATTATTCGCGCCATGGAAAACATGACACAGGTAGGAGCTGTTCCCTTTAATGAGTTTCCATATGATGAAAATGATTGTAGTCGTCAACCAGATGGTTCACTCAAACAAGCCGCCCAACAATTTAGAATGAAGGGCTTTAATAGGCTAACCGATGGGGAAAACACCAGGGGTTTGAATTTACATGCGATTAAAGAACATTTGTCCAATGATGCACCCGTGGTGATTGGGATGTTGGTAGGTGGAAGTTTTATGCAAGAAATGGCTGGAAAAGAAGTATGGGAACCCAATAGCGATGATTATACCATGATGGGGTTTGGGGGACATGCCATCTGTGTCATTGGTTATGACGATAGAAAAGAGGGTGGTGCATTTCAGATCATGAATTCCTGGGGAACTGAATGGGGGATCAATGGTGTGGCTTGGATCAAGTACAAGGATTTTAGAAGATTTGTAAGGGAAGCTTATGGCCTAAATCCGCTTCAAAAAACAGGAGATGCGGTTGTGGATCATTTGAGCTGCAGCATTGGTTTGGTAGACGCTAATACCAAGTCTTATTTACCACTTCAATTGGCTGAAGGAAATCTATTTGAAACATCTAGTCCCATTTCAAAAGGAACAGGCTTTAAAATTGAAGTCAAGAACAATACGGATTGCTATGTTTATGTGTTGGGTAAGGAAACCGATGGTAGCAGTTATGTATTATTTCCTTATCCTAGTAAGATTGATCCTACTAAGACCAAGTTCTCTCCCTATTGTGGCATCACAGGTTATAGGTTGTTTCCTAGAGGAATGAAATTGATGGCCGATAGCATTGGGAACAAGGATTATATGGCAGTAGTCATGAGTAAGGAACCGATGAATGTATTTGATTTAAACAAGGCCGTAAATCAATATCAGTCTTTGGGTTTTGAAGCGGCAGTTAATAAAGCTGTTAAAAGAGAAAGCGTTGCGGGTATTCGTTTTACCAGCGATGGAAACACTATGTCTTTTGAAACCCCAGTAACAGATAAAAATGCGGTAGCTTGTATAGTTGCCATTCAAAAACAGTAAAATTCAAAGTTGTGAATCCAAAGTTTGACCTATTTCAAAAAATCATAGCAAACCCTGTTAAATTCAGGTTCTTTCTCTTGCAAAAACTGCCATCTGCTTTGATTGCAGGATTAAGGGTGCAGGAAATAACTTCTGCTGGGGCTGTTATTACAGTAAAGCACAAATGGCTTAATCAAAACCCCTTTAGGTCTATGTATTTTGCTGTTCAATCTATGGCAGCAGAAATGAGTACGGGTCTTCTGGCTTTTGGACAATTGTATCAAAGAAATCCAGCAGTAAGTATGTTGGTAGTGGGCATGGAAGCCAAATTTCATAAAAAGGCAGTAGGGAAAATTTCATTTAGTTGTGAAGATGGATTGGCTATTGCTAATGCTGTTGAAACAGCTACAAAAACAGGACAAGGACAAACCATTCAGTGTTATTCCATAGGTAAAAATGAAGCAGGAGAAATGGTCTCTGAGTTCTGGTTTACCTGGAGTTTTAAAGCCAAATAATCAAGTATCAACGAACCTTTAATATTTCTATCATGACTATTAGTTTTCATGGCGCCGCCAGAACGGTCACGGGTTCCAAGCATTTGTTGGTAACCGATGAAGGGAAAAGAATTTTATTGGATTGTGGCATGTTTCAGGGCATGGGAAAGGAAACAGATGCTTACAATAGGGATTTTGGTTTTGTTGCATCTGAAGTGGACGTATTGGTTTTATCACATGCACATATTGACCATTCAGGATTGATTCCCAAACTAGTTTCGGAAGGATTTAGGGGACAAATTTTTTGCACCCCAGCTACCAAAGATCTGGCAGCTATTTTATTAGAAGACTCTGCAGAAATTCAAAGAGCAGATACCAAGTTTATCAATAAGCGTAGGGTTAAACAAGGGCTCCCCTTGTATGAACCACTTTATTCCCTAGACGATGTGGCTTTAGCCATGACCTTATTTGAAACCGTAGAATATGGTCAATGGCATTCCATCATTGCTGGCGTTGAAATCATGTTTACAGATGCAGGTCATATTATTGGCAGTGCTGCAGTGACCTTGAAAATTGTAGAAAAAGGCAAGACTACTAGTATTTGTTTTAGTGGAGACGTTGGTCGCTATCGCGATGTAATTCTACGATCTCCCGCCAATTTTCCAGCCGTTGATTATTTGCTATTGGAAAGTACTTATGGCAATAAATTGCACGATGAAGTTTATAGTACACCAGACAATCTACTCAAATGGGTGCAGCATACTTGTAGCGTTAAAAAAGGGAAATTGATAATCCCTGCTTTTTCTGTAGGAAGAACCCAAGAAATTCTCTATGACTTAAACCAACTCTCCTTAGAAAAACGCTTACCCAAAGTGCCTATTTATGTAGATAGCCCACTAAGCAGAGAAGCCACTGAAGTAATCAAAAGCTATCCACAGTATTTTAATAAGCGGATTCAAAAAGTGATGGAAGTGGATGATGATCCATTTGATTTTGAAGGACTGAATTATGTAAAAACAGTAGATGAGAGCAAGGGATTGAATTTCTTGGAACAGCCCTGTGTAATTATATCGGCCAGTGGCATGGCAGATGCGGGACGTGTGAAGCACCATATTATGAACAATATTGGGAACGAAAAAAATACCATTTTAATGGTGGGTTATTGTGAGCCAAGATCTCTAGGTGGCAGACTTATGCATGGAGACAAAGAAGTGCGGATTTTTGGAGAAGAATTTGAAGTAAAAGCAGAAATAGGTTCACTCAGAAGTATGAGCGCTCATGGTGATTATGATGACCTATGTCAATTCATCAGTTGTCAAAATGCGGCTACGGTTAGACAGCTGTTTTTGGTGCATGGAGAATATGATGTTCAACAGGATTTTGCAAAGCGATTAGAAAGAAAAGGGTTTAAAGATGTTCAAATTCCTGACTTGCATGAAACCAAGCAATTGCAATAATCAAATTGTTTAATAGGGCAGCGTTTTATAATATGGAACAGGATGGCTTTAAAAGGATTAATCCTTAAATTGATTGCCTTAAAACGTTGCTTCCATGTATCAAAAAATAGTTCCTGTTCTAATTTGTTTGTTTTTAAGTTTATCAGCATCTGCCCAGCCACTCAAGCTTTGGTACCAAGAACCTGCCAAAACCTGGACAGAAGCCCTTCCTCTTGGAAATGGAAGATTAGGAGCCATGGTTTTTGGAGCTGTGAAAGAAGAATTGTTGCAATTAAATGAATCCACCCTTTGGTCAGGTGGTCCCGTTAAAAATAATGTGAACCCTGGTGCTAAAGATATTTTGCCGTTGGTGCGTGCTGCTTTGAATCAAGGTGATTATAAAAAAGCGGAAGCCCTAACCAAAAAAATGCAAGGGGTATATTCAGACAGCTATATGCCCTTGGGCGATTTGAAAATCAAACAACTCTTCAAGGATACACTTGTAAGTCAATACCAGCGCTCATTAGACATTGTTAAAGCAATCACCATAACAAGCTATATTGTTGATGGGGTTCAATACAAGCGAGAGATGTTTGTTTCTGCTCCCAATCAATTAATGGTTTTGCGTATTAGTGCTAGTAAAGCGGGTGCTTTGCAATTGCAATTACATCCACAGTCTATTCTAGTACATCGTCCAGTAACTTATGGTGCTGCAGAAATGGGGATCAAGGGTAAGGCACCTAGTATGAATTATCCTAATTATGTAGGGTATAAAAATCCTTCTATTAGTTATGAGGATTCTAACTCATGCAATGGTATGCGCTTTGACTTTAGAATTAAAGTATTGAACAAAGATGGCCAAGTACAAACTGATACAGCAGGTATCAAAGTTTCTAATGCAACAGAAGTATTGATCCTGATTAGCGCTGCTACAAGTTTTAATGGTTTTGACAAATGTCCCGATAGTCAAGGTCTTGATGAGGCCGCCATCGCCGCAGGCTGGTTGGCTAAAGCCCAAGGAAAAAGCTATGATCAATTATTGCAAGCGCACTTAATGGATTATCAAAAATATTTTAATCGCGTTAGCTTTAGTTTGAATGATGGTAAGGAAACCGAGAATGCCAAAAAGCCCACCAACCAGCGATTGATTGGCTATTTTAATGGGGCGGATGATCCTGCATTAGAAAGCCTGTATTTTCACTATGGTAGGTACTTACTTATTTCAAGTTCAAGACCTGGTGGAACCGCTGCTAATTTGCAAGGCATTTGGAACAAAGAATTAAAAGCGCCTTGGAGTTCCAATTATACCATCAATATTAATACGCAGATGAATTATTGGCCAGCAGAGATGACCAATCTTTCTGAAATGCACGAGCCACTCTTTAAACTCATTAAAGATCTATCTGTAACGGGTGCTAGAACTGCCAAAGAATTCTATGGCATGAATGGTTGGGTAGCACACCATAATACTGATATTTGGGCACTCTCTAATCCTGTTGGAGACCTTGGTAGAGGAGATCCTAAATGGGCCAACTGGGCCATGGGTGCCAATTGGTTGAGCCAGCATTTATGGGAGCACTATCAATTTACATTGGATAAAGATTTCTTGTTGCGCAACTATAACCTTATGAAAGGCGCTGCGCAATTTAGCATGGATTGGATGGTCAAAGATAGTGCTGGTTTTTGGGTAACCATGCCGGCGGTTTCACCAGAAAATCAATTCATTGATGACAAAGGAAACCCTGGAGATGTATCGGTTGCTACTACCATGGACATGTCTATTATCAGAGACTTATTTGCCAATACCATTGCTGCTGCTGCCATTGTAGGAGACAAGGATGCGGCATTTATAACTGCACTGAAAGAGCGATATGCAAAACTTTTCCCTCTTCAGATTGGAAAAAAAGGTAATCTGCAAGAATGGTTTAAAGATTGGGAAGATGTTGAACCACACCATCGTCACGTGTCTCAATTATTTGCCCTGCATCCTAGTAATCAGATCTCACCCATTTTTACACCAGCTTTTGCCAATGCGGCTAAGAAAACTTTGGAATTGCGTGGTGACGAAGGCACGGGTTGGAGTCTAGCTTGGAAAATTAATTTCTGGGCTCGTTTATTAGACGGTGATCATGCTTATAGTTTGCTTAGAAATATTCTGCGGTATGTAAGTACTTCTGGCACCAACTATTCAAGTGGGGGTGGGTCTTATGCCAATTTATTTGATGCGCATCCACCTTTTCAGATTGATGGAAATTTTGGTGCTACTGCTGGCATCACTGAACTATTATTGCAAAGCCATTTGGGAGAATTGCATTTATTACCTGCGGTGCCAAAGGTTTGGTCATCAGGAACCATCAAGGGATTAAAAGCCAGGGGTGGTTTTGAAGTAGCCATTCAATGGAAGGCCAATCAACTAAAAACCGCCAGTATTAATTCTTTGCAAGGATCTGTTTGTCGCATTCGTACGCAAGTTCCTATCACTGTTAAAGGAGCAATGGTTCGCAAAATTTCAACTACTCAAGGATATTATTTAATTGAATTCAATACCACCAAGAACCAACGATATGAAATTGCAGCGCTATAAATACTTGTTGACTTTTGTAAGTATCTTAATCTTGCAAGGACAACTGATGGCACAGGATAATGCTTTTGCTGAAAACTGGCATGGATTTAAAAAACAGTCTTTTAAAGTAGACACAGCCAGCGCTTATATTGTTGTTCCAGAGAAACCTATGGCCGGAAATCCATGGCTATGGCGTACCTATTCTCCTGAGTTTCATGTTGAGATTGATAGCATTTTAGTGACCAAGGGATTTCATATTGGGTTTATCAATATCAATAACAAAGCATTGTATGGTCAGCCAGATTTGATGAAGATCTGGGACAAATTTTATCAGGTCTTGGTCAAAGAAAAAAAACTATCTACCAGACCTGCGCTCTCTGGTGCAGTTAGAGGGTCACTTTGTGAATTTGCTTGGGCCAAATTATATCCAGATAGAGTCTCCTGTATTTATTCCGAAAATCCCGTAGCAGACATCAAGAGTTGGCCTGCTGGGAAAATGAAAGGTGTGGGTGCTTCTCCTGATCAGTGGAAACAGTTATTGGCTGCCTATGGTTTTACGGAAGAACAAGCTATGGCCTATGGCGATAATCCAAAAGATAATTTGCAAAAATTGGCAGAACAAAAAGTGCCGCTTTATTTTAGTTTTGGTTTAAAAGACGCATTGACTCCTATGGAAGAAAACGCATTGGTAATTGCGGATGCCTATATTAAACTAGGTGGTCCTGTAACCATTTATCCCATGACCAGAGGCAAGCAAGAACAGAACGGTCACCATGTAACCATTGAACAACCTGAGGGCATTGCAGATTTTATTATTCGTGCTTGGAAGTCTTTTCAATAAGCAGTTGCTTCTAAGGATTATTTCCAACCCTTACAGTAGATTCGCAGATCATTAAACCAGATATCGGAATGTCTTTACCTATTAAAGCTTTTTTATTTGACCTAAACGGAACCATGATTGATGATATGCAGTATCACAACAAAGCATGGTTTCATATTTTGAACGATGACCTTGGCGCCAATCTTAGTTGGGATCAAGTGAAAAGTCATATGTATGGCAAGAATACAGAACTTTTGATCAGGGTATTTGGTCCTGATAAATTTACCCAAACTGAAATGGATACCCTTTCGGTTGAAAAAGAAAAAAGATACCAAGCAGAATATAGACCCATCTTAAAATTGATTGATGGCTTGGATCAATTCCTAGAAATTGCCATGGAGCGTGGCATCAAAATGGGCATTGGCTCTGCAGCCATTCCTTTTAATATCAATTTTGTGTTGGATGGACTAAACCTCAGGCATTATTTTCCTTCCATTGTAAGTGCAGATGATGTGGTCAATAGTAAACCTGATCCGGAAACCTATTTAAAAGGGGCTCAAGAATTAGGCGTATTACCCCAGGAATGTCTGGTATTTGAAGACGCACCAAAGGGTGTTGAAGCAGCAAAGCTGGCAGGTATGAAAGCCGTTGTCATTACCACTATGCATGAAGCAGAAGAGTTTGCGCAATATGACAATATTGTTTGTTTTATCAAAGACTATCAAGAACTCAGCATTGATAGTTTGATCCATATTTGAAGTATCAAATCAAGCACATGAAACATTTTTTTATCACTGGGGCCTGTTTGTTTTTAATGGGTTTTGCAGCTTTGTCTCAAGCTCCCAGAAATATTGTCATCAACGCCAATAAAACCGTTGCAAAAATTGAACCCACCATGTGGGGGGTGTTTTTTGAAGACATCAATTTTGGTGCAGATGGAGGTATTTATGCAGAGCTAATCAAAAACCGCTCTTTTGAATTTTTCAAACCCTTGATGGGTTGGAAAATAGAACAGAAGCCATTTGTAGAAGGTGCCGTTACTGTCTTGAATAGGGCAGGAGAGAACCTACCCAACCCAAGATTCTTGCGAGTAAAATCAGGAATAGACAATCAAGCACCTATTGCACTTGTGAACGAAGGTTTTAGGGGCATGGGCATCAAGGAAAAAAATGGCTATGATTTTTCAGTACAAAGCAGAACTACTGCTACTGAATTAAAAATGCATATTGAACTATTAGACGCCAAAAATAACCAGATTGGATCTACGGTTTTGGCCATTCAGCCCAGTGCAGATTTTGCCAAACAATCCATTCACCTAGTAGCAACGGCCAATGAGAAAAAAGGACAGTGCCGTATTTGGTTAGAAGGAAAGGGAACTATTGACATAGACATGGTTTCTTTGTTTCCAGAAGATACCTGGAAGAAAAGACCTGGTGGGATGCGCGCCGATATGATTCAATTATTGGCAGATATGAAACCCGGATTTATTCGTTTCCCCGGTGGATGTATTGTAGAAGGATTTGACCTTTCTCAGCGTTATCAGTGGAAGAAAACCATTGGTCCTATTGAAGATCGCCAACTCATTATCAATCGATGGAATTTTGAATTTTCCAACAGAAATGCGCCTGATTATTTTCAAACCTTTGGCCTTGGCTTCTTTGAATATTTTCAGCTGGCAGAAGATATTGGGGCAGAAGCACTACCTATTTTGAATTGTGGTATGGCTTGTCAATTTAACTCAGCCGAGTTTGTACAATTAGATCAGTTAGACCCCTATGTGCAAGATGCCCTTGATTTGATTGAATTTGCCAATGGGGCAGTCACTACTACCTGGGGTGCCAAGCGTGCTGCCATGGGACATCCCGCTCCATTTCATTTAAAATTTTTGGGTATTGGAAATGAAAACTGGGGTCCTCAATATATTGAGCGCTTGGCCCATTTTCAAAAAGCCATTAAAGCCAAATATCCAGAAATTAATTTGGTCACCAGTTCTGGCACGGATCCTTCAGGTGCGCGCTATGAATATTTGAATAAAGAATTGCGTGGCATGAATGCCGATATTATAGACGAACATTTTTATAGAAATAGGGATTGGTTTTTGCAAAATGCCAAACGCTATGATACATTTCCAAGAACGGGGTCTAAAGTGATGGCGGGTGAATATGCTTCTCATGCTGATGGCATTTCTGGGAACAAGAAAAACAATTGGCAGTCTGCTTTGAGTGAAGCCGCGTTTATGACTGGTTTGGAACGTAATGCAGACGTAGTTCACCTAGCTTCTTATGCGCCTTTGTTTGCGCATCTAGACGCCTGGCAATGGGCCCCTGATTTAATTTGGGTAGATAACCTGCAGTCTTATGGTACACCAGAATACCATGTGCAAAAACTCTATTCTTTAAACAAGGGTCATAAAGCCGTTGAAACAAGTTGGAACAAAGCCGTTATTGCAGGTCAGGATAGTTTGTATGCATCTTCCGTTGTAGATACGGTTGCCAATGAGCTAATCATCAAATTGGTTAACGTTTCTTTGTCTGCCAAACAAATACAATTACAATTAGAGGGCATTAAAAAAATGATGCCTCAAGCAGAACTGATTCTGTTAAACAGTCCAGATCCCACGGCTATCAATAGTATTGAACTACCCATGTTGGTAGCTCCAAAATCATCTACAGTGTTGATTAAAAAGAACAAATTGGATTATGAAATACCAGCAAATAGTTTTGTAGTGATCAAGGTTAAATTGCAATAATCTTCTAAACTAATAAGCACATAAAAAATGCCCCTCGACTTTATATCGGGGGGCATTTTTAGTTGTTGTTTGAGGCTATTGTTTACCAGAACCTTGCATATAGCAGGGTGATGATGATCAGTGTAACCACAATCATGGCAATATGATTGGGAGCCAGTTTGAACATGGTCTTGTCCAATACAAATGCTTTTGGATTTTCTTTTGGACCAGTTGCAAAACTTACTGCAACCATGGCAACCACGGTAAAGAAGAATGACCATCCCATACCAATTAAAAAAGGAACTTCATAACCACCTTTGCCATTAGGGAAGGCGGTATACAAAATGTTTTCATTACCCAATACGGCTGGTGCATAGTTGTTAAAGAACAAGGCCAGTAAGAAGCCTGTAATCAATCCCACAATGGCAGCAGAAGCAGTTGTTCGCTTCCAGAAGAAACCTAGGATAAACATGGCAAATACACCTGGGCTAATTAAGCCAGTATATTTTTGGATAAAGGTGAATCCACCTTCTCCGCCAATACCCAACAAATCGTCCCAAGTAAAGATGATAGAAAGCAACATAGCAGCAAGGATGGTAATTCTACCAATCCAAACCATTTGTTTTTCACTAGCATCGGTCTTAATATATTTCTTGTAAATGTCTAAAGTGAAAATGGTTGAAATACTATTGGCTTTACCTGCTAATGAAGCCACAATGGCAGCAGTTAGTGCGGCAAGTGACAATCCTTTCAATCCATTGGGCAAGAAGCCCAAGATAGAAGAGTAGGCATTATCCGTAAGGAACTTACCACCTGCATTCATTTCTTCTTGTAGTGAACCATTCTTGTACAAAACATAAGCGGCAATACCTGGTAACATCACAATCACAGGCATCATAAGTTTTAAGAAACCTGCAAACAGGATCCCTGTTCTTGCGGTTTTTAAATCTGCACCCAAGGCACGTTGGGTAATGTATTGGTTACAACCCCAATAGTTCAGATTCACAATCCACTGACCAGCAAAATACATGGCAATACCTGGTAAGATCAAATATTTATCTATCTCAGCCTGTGGGGTAGCGGCAGTAGGTTTGTCTAGAATCATATGAAAGTGATCAGGAGCCTGAATCAAGAGTTGGTTAAAACCGGCAATGGCGTCTTTACCCAAACCAAATTTCTCACTTACCAAGGTCAAGGCAATATAAGTTGTAGCCAATCCACCTATGATTAGAACAGCTACTTGAATAATATCGGTGTACCCAATCACTTTCATACCACCTAGGGTGATGACAATGGCAAATACCGCCAATAGCAACATGACTAAGTGTAGGTTGGTACCACCTGTTAGGTTATTGATGGCAGTAGCGCCCAAGAACATGATTGAAGTAAGGTTCACAAAAATGTAGAGGAATAACCAGAAAATGGTCATTACCAAACTCACCGATTCATTGTACCTGGTTTTCAGGAACTGTGGCATGGTGAAGATTTTATTCTTCAGGTATACCGGCATAAACCAAACAGCAATGATGATGAGTGAGATAGCTGCCAACCACTCATATGCAGCAACAGCAATACCTACAAAAAATCCATTTCCGCTCATGCCAATAAATTGCTCGGCTGAGATATTAGATGCAATCAAGGATGCGCCAATGGCCCACCAAGTAAGTGATCCCTCTGCTAAGAAAAAGTCCTTGGTATCCATGGATCCCTTCTTTTTGCGTTGGTAGATCCAATAACCATACCCCGCTACTATTAGGAAGTAAATCAGAAAGATGATGTAGTCAATGTTAACCAGTTTACTGTTCATGTACAATCGTTTTTTTGTATTTGTGTGTGTGGTTTATAGGGAACTATTTAAAAGCAATTTCATTCCAACGCAATTCATTTTTGAATTGGTATAGTTGGGTGTCTTTGCCAATGAGTAAGTATTCAATACCCGCCATTTCTGCAAAGTCTTCTAAGTTTTCTGGACTTAGGTTTTGACTATAACAGGTATGGTGTGCACCTCCAGCTAAAATCCATGCGGCACAACCGGTATGCATATTGGGGTAAGGCTTCCACAAAACGCGAGCAACTGGTAAATTGGGTAATTGGTTAAATGGCGTTACAGCCATGACTTCATTTACCAATAAACGGAATCTGTTACCCATGTCTACAATAGACGCATTCAAAGCTGGGCCAGGTCCAGAATTAAATACAAGCCTTACTGGATCGGCTTTGCCACCAATGCCTAAAGCATGAATTTCACAACTTGGTTTTGCGTCTGCAATAGATTCGCAGATTTCTAACATATGTGAACCCAAGACCATGCGGTTATCTGGATTAAAATGATAGGTATAATCTTCCATGAAACTATTACCCCCTTTTAATCCCGAACCCATTACTTTCATTGCTCGTACCAGGGCAGCCGTTTTCCAATCTCCTTCTCCGGCAAATCCATAACCCTTGGTCATTAAACGCTGGGCAGCTATACCAGGTAATTGTACAAGACCGTGTAGGTCTTCAAAAGTGGTAGTGAATCCTTTGAATCCTCCATTCTTCAAAAAGGTTTCAATACCTATTTCAATTCTTGCGGCTTCTCTCAAAGACTGGTGTTGATCACCACCTTTTTGCAAAGCGGGTACCAAGGTATATTCGTTTTCATAAATATCAACTAGTTCATCAATGCCTTCTTCTGAAACGGCATTCACCACTTTTACCAAATCTCCAACTCCAAAAGTATTTACGGAGTAACCAAATTTCATTTCGGCTTCTACCTTGTCTCCTTCTGTTACGGCAACATTTCGCATATTGTCTCCAAAACGGCAGAACTTGGCACCCTGCCAATCATGCCAACCCGCAGCCGCACGCATCCAGCCATTGATTTTTTTCAATGATTCAACGTCTTGCCAATGGCCAACTACTACTTTTCTATTGATGCGCATACGCGTCATCATAAAACCAAATTCACGGTCTCCATGCGCACTCTGGTTGAGGTTCATGAAATCCATATCAATGGTAGCCCAAGGAATATCTCGATTAAATTGGGTATGAAAATGCAGTAAAGGTTTTCTCAAAATCTTCAATCCTGTAATCCACATTTTGGCTGGAGAGAAAGTATGCATCCAAGTCATTACCCCAATACAATTGCTGGCATTATTGGCATCTTGCATCACCGCATTAATTTCTTCTGCCGTTTTTACCGTTGGCTTGTATACAATGCTCACAGGTATTTCAGAAGATTCATTCAAATAGCTAGCAATGGTTTTGGAATTCTCTGCCACCTGCAACAAAGTACCTTCTCCATACAAGTCCTGGCTTCCAGCGATGAACCAGACTTCCAGTTTTTTTAGATCAATCATATCTTTTTTTTAAAGGGGTTTGTAATGGTTATTGTCCGTAGTAAGCACCTGCGCCGTGCTTTCTTTCAAAATGTTTTTTAATCAAAGTATCTTTTAGCCTTGGCGCAGTTGGATTAATTTGTTCTGTGAACATGGCCATTCTAGCTACCTCTTCTAACACTGCTGCATTGTACACGGCTTTTTGTGCATTCTTGCCCCAGGTAAATGGTGCATGGTTGCCCACCAATACCATTTCTACTTCTTGGTGATTGATGCCCAGCAATTCAAAATGGCGGATAATCTGCCATCCGGTTTCGTGCTCATAATCTCCCTCAATCATGTCATCAGACATGGGTGGTGCACAAGGCACATCAGTAGTTAAATGATCTGCGTGTGTAGTACCAAAAATGGGAATGGGTCTTTGTGCTTGAGCCCATGCCGTAGCATAAGTGCTATGGGTATGTACAATGCTTCCAATAGATGCCCACTGTTTGTACAATAGAGCATGTGTCTTGGTATCAGAAGATGGTCTTAGACTGCCTTCCAAAATATTATTTTCAAAATCTAGCACCACCATATTGTCTACAGTAAGTTCTTCATATGGAACACCACTTGGCTTTATGGCAAACACGTGTTTTTCTTGATCAGCAACACTTACATTGCCAAAAGTGAACAATACCAAACCTAGTTTAGGTAATTGCATATTGGCCTCGTAAGCGGCTTCTTTAATGTCTTGGTAATAACTCATTTGTATTCAGTTTCTAAGAAAGCTCCCAATCTGTGATAAGCTTCCATTCTGGTTTGGTAATAATGAGCGGTATTTGCATCTGGATAATAAGTAGCGTCAAAACCCTGACCCATGGTTTGCATGGCTTCTTCTAGGTTTTCAAACACTTGCGCTGCGGTTGCTGCAAACATGGCCGCACCTAGTGCACAGGTTTGTTCACTTTGATGAATTCTAATGGGCATTTGCATTACATTACTCATTACCTGCATAATATACGGAGATCTTTTGGCAACACCACCCAAACCAATCAAGCCCTTGATAGGAACGCCTTCTTGAACAAAGCGATCAACAATGGCTTTGGCACCAAAACAGGTGGCTTCAACAATGGCTTTGAAAACGGCAGCGGCATCTGTTGATAGATTTAATCCACTAAATCCAGCTTTTAATAATTGGTTGGCATCGGGTGTTCTTCTCCCGTTTAGCCAATCTATAGCAAGCGGGTCAGAAGCTTTTAAAGGCAATGCTGCAGCGGATTTGGTGAGTTCCACAATCATATTGGCAGATAGCTCTTCTAATAGTTTTGCCTTTGTACTTGCGTCTAATAATTGACTATTGCCAATGATTTGTTCCGATGGTCCAAGTAAGAATTTTTTAAACCAAGCATAACTATCGCCAAAGGCAGACTGACCAGCTTCTAATCCAATCATGCCGGGAAGTACAGAACCGTCTACTTGACCACAGATGCCTTTTACCAAGATCTGTTCCATATCGGCCCTGGGGGCCACCAACATATCGCAGGTAGAAGTACCCATGACCTTGCTTAAATGGTATGGTTCAATTTGTCCACCCACAGCACCCATATGCGCATCAAAAGCACCAACTGCAACAATGGTAGTTGCTGGTAGTCCTAATTTATTTGCCCATTCGGGCGATAGAGTTCCTGCTGATTGATCAGAAGTATATGTGTCTGAACCTAAGGAAGCAGTGAAGCCATCTAAGATTGGATCAAGACTAGTAAAGAATTCGTTTGGAGGATAGCCCCCAAATGCGGCTGACCATAAACCCTTGTGTCCTGCTGCACAAACCCCACGTTTCATTTGACTTAGTTCCGTTTGGCCCGTGAGTAAGAAAGGAATCCAATCACAGTGTTCCACCCAAGAATGGCAAGCTGCTCTTACTTGTTCGTCTACACGAAGAATGTGCAAGAGTTTAGACCAGAACCATTCTGAAGAATAAATACCCCCAACAAATTGTAAATAATTGGTATCAAATTTTTTAGCATGTTCATTAATGGCAGCCGCTTCATTGACTGAACTATGGTCTTTCCAAAGTACAAACATGGCGTTTGGATTCTCTGCAAATGAAGGATGCATTGCTAGGGGAGTACCTGTTTTGTCAACCGCTATTGGTGTAGAACCAGTTGTGTCAACACCAATGCCACAAACCGCTGCAGCTATTGCTGGGCCACATTTTGCAACACATTCTTTGATAGTTGCTTCTAGTCCTTCTATATAATCTAAGGGATGTTGTCTGAACTGATTGGCTGATGGATTACAGTATAAACCGGCTTTCCAACGAGGGTAATGAAAAACGGAAGCAGCCATTTCTGTTCCGGTGCTGGTGTCTACAATAATAGAACGTACAGAATCTGTTCCAAAATCAACACCGATGGCATATTTTTTCTCTGGCATGAATCAATCAATTTTGTATTCGTGTCAAATTAACACTTAATAAAGCATAAAAGCAAATTTTATTCCTTGCTTATTTGATATTGTCTGGGTTGGGAATAAAATTGAGAAATGCATGAAAATTGGCTGCATACCTACGCTTGTCCAATTTATAGTAATAGGCCCCTTTTTTGCTATTCTCTTTGTCCTTGTCTTTTTGTTTGATCAGGAGTTTAGTTGATTGAATTTTTCGGCTAAAATTCCTTTTGTCAAAAACCGTATCAAAAATTCCCTCATACAGGTTTTGTAATTGGGGCACTGTAAATTTTTCGGGTAATAATTCAAATAGAATAGGGTGAAAAGCTGCTTTATAACGCAACCTTTTTTTGGCCATTTCTACCATTTGTTCATGGTCAAAAATGAGTCTGGGAATAGATTTAATGGGGAACCACTCTGCGTGGTAATCATCATTTAATTGCCTTTCATATTGGTGAATATCAATCAGAGCAAAGTATGCTACTGAAATAGTTCTTTCAATAGGATCCCTGTCTGGTCTACCAAAAGCGTGTAATTGTTCAAGGTATACGCCTTCCAAACCAGTCATATCGTTCAGAATCCGGTTGGCACCTTTTTCAAAATCTTCTTCTTCTCGGATAAAACTTCCAATCAGACTCCATTTACCTTTTTCAGGTTCTAGTCCTCTTTGAACTAGTAGCAGTTTCAGTTCTGTTCCGTCAAAACCGAATATGATACAGTCAACGGCAACAAGAAAACGTGTTTGTTTTTGATACTTTGGCATAGCAATGGGAAACAATTTAACCTCTAGAATCGAAATTTGGTGCTTTTTTATCACGATTTTGTAAAAAACTTATAAAATAAGTGTAAAAAGTACATTTATTATCAAAAATCCCTAAGTTTGTACTGCTGTTTTTACATAATATTTTGAGTGAGTAAGTAAGATTAGCAGATTCAGAAATTGAGCTGAGGCGTGTCTCGGCTCAATTTTTTAGAACTTTACATAAATTGCTTGTATGTCTGAAAAAAACAACTGCGCCGCCTTGGTGCAAACACAGTTCGCCAAACAATTTGGCCAGCACCAACTCTTGGTCAAATCTCCTGGTAGAATTAATTTAATTGGAGAACATACGGATTACAATCTTGGATTTGTTTTACCCGCAGCTATTGATAAAGCAATCTATATCGCCGTAGGCAAAAGAGCAGATGATACTATTTGTTTGTGTGCTGCAGACTTAGACCAGTCAATAGAAGCAAATCTGGAAAGCTTGCAACCTTCTAACTTGCAATGGCCCAATTATTTGTTAGGGATTGCAGATCAACTCAAAAAAAATGGCTACCGAATTGGTGGCTTTAATGCAGTGGTAGCAGGTGATGTACCCTTGGGTGCAGGTCTTTCTTCTTCAGCTGCAGTAGAGTGTGCTACCATTTTTGCCCTAAATGAATTATTTGAATTGGGCATTTCTAAATTAGACATGGTGCGTTTGGCACAAAAGGCAGAAAACGAATTTGTGGGTTTACAATGTGGCATCATGGATATGTTTGCTAGCATGTTTGGTAAGCAGGACTCCGTGATTCAATTAGACTGCCGTTCTCTTGACTACCATTATATGCCTTTTCACCAAGACGGTTTTCAAATTGTCTTATTGGATACCTGTGTGAAACATAGTTTGGCATCTACAGAGTATAATACTAGAAGGTTGGAATGTGAAGCTGGTGTGGCAGCCATTGCCAAACTGCATCCAGAAGTGAAAAGCCTTCGTGACGCTAGTATAGACATGGTTGAAAGCATATTAGCCGGTGGCGATATTAAAGTGTATCAACGCTGTAAATTCATTGTAGGAGAGATTGCCAGATTGCAAGCAGGTTGTCAAGATTTGGTGGCAGGTAATATTGCCGCATTTGGTTTGAAAATGTTTGAAACACATAGGGGCTTGAGTCAGGAATATGAAGTGAGTTGTAGTGAATTGGATTTTTTAGCAGATTACGCCAAGACCCAATCGGCTGTAATTGGAGCTAGAATGATGGGAGGTGGATTTGGGGGTTGTACCATTAATTTGGTGTTGGACGCCGAGGTAGACAATTTTATTGCTGACGCTGCCATAGCTTTTAAAAACAGATTTGAACAAGATTTGAAATCGTATATTGTAGCCATTGGTGATGGCACCAGTTTGATAAACAACTAAACCATTTATATGAAATATTGCTTTGCCGCCTTAGCCATAATTGGCTTTACTGTTCTTGTTGGTTGCTCCAATCCGGAAGCTTCCAAAACAGAAAAAACTGACAGTGTATTGGTGCCCAACAAAGGGTCATATGCCCAGAAAGTAGACGAAAAGCAAGTGGAATTATTTGAGCTGTCTAATAAAAATGGACTCAAAATTTCAATTACCAATTTTGGTGGAAGAATTGTCAGTTTTATGGTACCTGATAAGGCTGGAAAGCCCACCGATATTGTATTGGGCTACGATAGCTTGAATCATTATTTACATAATAAAGAGGCCTTTTTTGGCGCATTGATTGGCCGTTATGGCAATAGAATTGCTAAAGGTAGTTTTCAATTAGAAGGCAAGACCTATCAATTGCCCATTAACAATGCACCCAATAGTTTGCATGGAGGTCCTAAAGGCTTTCACAACCAAGTTTGGGATGCCAAACTAATAGATGCGCAACACCTAGAATTGCAATATGAATCTAAGGATGGAGAAGAGGGTTATCCGGGCAATCTAACTGCTAAAGTGGTTTATACTTTAACAGACGAAAATGCACTTCAAATTGATTATACTGCAACTACTGATAAAACTACGGTGGTGAATTTGACCAACCATGCTTATTTTAATTTAAATGGTGCTGGTGCGGCAACTATCAATGACCATTTGCTACAAATTAACGCAGACAATTTTACCCCTGTTGATAGCACCCTAATTCCTACAGGAGTATTAGCTTCAGTAAAAGGAACCGCATTTGATTTTACCAAAGCCCATGCTATTGGAGATAGTCTTGGTTCAAAAGACATTCAAATGATCAATGGCAAAGGCTATGACCACAATTTTGCTTTGAATAGATCGGGAGCTCCTGGTTTGCATACCGCTGCAATAGTTTATGCGCCTAGTACAGGTATTCAAATGGAAGTTCTAACCTTAGAGCCTGGCATCCAGTTTTATGGTGGTAATTTCTTAGATGGTACCCTGGTGGGTAAACAAGGAATGCCCTATGCTTTTAGATCAGCTTTTTGTCTAGAAACCCAGCATTTTCCTGACGCGCCTAATCAAAAAAGCTTTGCCAGTACCGTTTTATTGCCAGGTAAAACCTATAGTACCCAAACAGTGTATAAGTTTAGCACTAAATAAGGCAGTTTTCCTTGGTCTAACAGGATTGAACAGGATGCATGGAAGCTAAGTTGGCTTTAACTTTTGCACTTTATTCGGATAGCCGTTTTGGTTTTAAACACGATTGATTTGCTTATGAAAAGTTTAGCCTGCCAACCTATTGCCCCAACTCGTTTTTGGAAATCCTTTTTGATAGTATTAATGACCCTTGTTTTGGCAGTTCCAGTTATGGCTCAAACCAAGTGGCCTACCATTACGCAAACCAATAAGCCTTGGACTAGATGGTGGTGGTTAGGTAGTGAAGTCAACAATAAGGACTTGACTACCGTGATGCAGGACTATCAAAAAGCTGGTTTGGGAGGACTAGAAATCACACCTATTTATGGTGTTACAGGCAATGATTCAAAATGGATTCCATTTTTGTCAAAACAGTGGATGGGTGTATTTGATCATACACTGTCAGAAGCCAAAAGGCTAGACCTTGGAATTGATTTGGCCAATGCTACCGGTTGGCCATTTGGTGGTCCTTGGGTAGGAGAAGATGACGCAAGTAAGAATATGCAATTCACGCGCTATCAGTTAAAAGCTGGTGAGCGATTGAAAGATAAAGTAGTCTTACAACAAGAGCCCTTGGTGAGAACAGAGAATTATAAGCCAAGAGATATTACAGAAATCAAACAACCGCTTTCTGCCAATACCAATATGCAGGCTTTGTCTTTAGACCAAGTGCGTTTTAAAATTTGGCTTCCCTTACAACGCTTAATGGCTTACGCCGATGCTGGCGGAAGTTTAGACCTGACTTCAAAAGTTGACAAAGACGGAAACCTAGACTGGGTAGCGCCTCCAGGCAATTGGACCC
Source organism: Chitinophaga pinensis (assembly GCA_943372255.1). Taxonomy (GTDB): domain Bacteria; phylum Bacteroidota; class Bacteroidia; order Chitinophagales; family Chitinophagaceae; genus Sediminibacterium; species Sediminibacterium pinensis_M. Next base: position 5,943 of record CALRXZ020000011.1, on the reverse strand, counting down.
TAATTGGACTCTTTATGGGCCAACACGGAAAACAAGTTGAAAGGGCTGCTCCCGGTGGAGAAGGAAATGTGATAGACCACTTTTCTAAAACCGCATTAGACCATTATCTCTCCAAATTTGACGAAGCCTTTAAGGGTCATGACCTGAGTAATTTACGTGGATTCTTTAATGATAGTTATGAAGTTGATGATGCACGTGGACAGTCAAATTACACACCCCATTTCTTAGAAGAATTTAAAAACAGAAGGGGCTATGATTTGGCACAAGAGTTGATAGCACTAACCAAAAAAGAAAAAACAGAAAGAGACCTACGCGTACTCTGTGATTATAGAATGACCATTGATGAATTAATCTTGGAACAATTTACAGGAGAGTGGAAAAAATGGGCTGCTGGTAAAAAGAAAATTGTCAGAAATCAATCGCACGGTTCTCCTGCCAATACATTGGATTTGTATGGTGTTGTGGATATTCCCGAAATTGAAGGAACGGAATTATTGCGTATCAAATTTGCTTCTTCTACTTCTCATGTAATGGGTAAGAAACTAACTTCTGCTGAAAGTGCTACTTGGTTAAACGAACATTTTGTTTCTACGCTTTCTGACGTTAAAAAAGCATTGGATACTTATTTTATTGGGGGAGTAAATCATATTGTTTATCATGGTACTAGTTACTCACCTCCTTCCGATACCTGGCCTGGATATTTGTTTTATGCTGCGGTAGAATTTACACAAGCAAACCCTTTCTGGCAGCAGTTTCCAGCCTTGAACCATTATGTGGCAAGAACCCAGTCTTTGTTGCAAGACAGTAAGCCGGATAATGATATTCTTTTGTATTTTCCTATTTATGATAAATATCAATTAGCAGGTAGGGATTTTCTTTGGCATTTTGATGGAATGAAACCTGAGTTCAACGGAACCCCATTTGAAATTGCTGGTACTACCATGCAAGAGAATGGTTATTCCTTTGATTATATTTCTGATAGACAAATTGCGCAATTGAAAACAGGTGGTAAAGAAATTCTTTCTGCTGGTTCAAAATACCAAACCATTGTTTTGCCAGCTACAGCCTTTATGCAATTAGAAAGCTTAAAAAAGGTTTGGAATTTGGCAGAAAATGGCGCCACTATTGTTGCTTTGAAACATTTGCCCAAAGACATTCCTGGATTAGGTGGTTATGCAGCCAACAAAGCACAGTATGATCAAATGTTGGCCAAGCTCCATTTTGAAGCAACATCTAACCCCGATGTAAAAAAAGCGGTTCTTGGAAAAGGTGTCATTTATATGAGTGACAACTTATTAGCTATGTTAGCATTAGCAGCTATTAGAAAAGAGTCCATGGTGCATCAAGGTTTGGAATTTATTAGAGCAAAACGTGGATCAGGTCAATTGTACTTTATAGCCAATCGTTCTGGAAAAAATCTGGAAGGATGGTACCCTGTAAATAGCAATTTGCAAAACAGCATTTGTTTTAATCCCATGAATGATGCGCTTGGCAAACCCAGTGTACGCAAGTCTGCAAGCGGTGAATGGGAGGTTTATTTGCAATTGTCAAAAGATGAAAGCATTTTATTGCAAACTGCCAAAGAGGCTGTAACAACAAGTGCTTATCCTTATTATCAAACTGCAGGTAATCCAGTTGAATTGAATGGTTCTTGGACCCTAAACTTTTTAAAAGGTGGTCCCGTACTTCCTGCACCAAAACAACTAACTAGCCTGCAAGACTGGACCAGTATTGATACCAGTTACCAATATTTTTCTGGTACTGCTTCCTATACAACTAGTTTTAAGAAACCGGAAGAGAATGCCAAACAATATGTATTGTCTTTGAGTAATGTAAAAGAATCAGCCGATATCATTTTGAATGGTGTAAAAATAGCCAGTTTAATTGGTCCCGTATTTCAGATAAAAATAGACGCTTCAATCTTGAAAGCTGAAAACAAATTAGAGATTCAAGTAGCCAATAGCATGGCCAATAGGATCATTGATTTGGAGAAAAGAAAAGTTGTTTGGAAGAAATTCAACAATACCAATTATCCAGCTAGACTGGCGCAAAATAGAAACGCCAACGGATTGTTTGATGCTAGCAATTGGTTACCTAAGGCTTCTGGTTTGAGTGGAACGGTTCAATTAATTCCCATTCAATCTTTGAATCCATTAAAACCTTAATTGTTGCTGTTTAAAAAGCCGAACATGTTACAAAAAATAATTTCATCTATTAGTTGCTTGGTTCTATTAATTGGGGTATCAGATTTAAAATCTCAGGAGCCCTTGAAATTTTGGCATGATAAGCCAAGAGAAATCAGGTATCATCCTGAAGGCAATGATATTGTCATCCAAAATGGAAACAAACGTTTTACAAGGGCCCTTTATGGTACCAATACGGCTTTTAGGGTTGAAGCAGGAGACCTTCCAGAATTTGCCATGTATATGCCTGGTATGGGAGGGAATTTGAAATTTGGGCTGGTCTTGAATGGAAAATCCAAATGGCTCATTCAAGCCCAGTCTATCAAAGCCATTTACAGACCCGGTTCCATGATCTATCAAATTCAAGATTCTCTACTGGGAAAGGGGAAAATGGAATTACAAATTTGGGCGTTAGGAGAAGGAGAAGGTTTGGTGGTTCGTACCCAGTTTGATCAAGTACCAGCAGGATTACAAATTGTTGCTGCTTATGGTGGAGCTAATGGAAAGAAATTTAGTAGGGATGGAGAAATGAATGTAGACCCAGAATCTGGATTTTATTTGAACGCTGCAGCTTGTGCAGATAATCGCTATCAACTCAAAGAGAACGGATTTAATTTGGTTTATGGTACAGGTGTGGTTTTGTCTGAAGAAGAACGATATGAAATCAATCATTTAAACAAAGAAACGCCCAAGAAAGCAGGTCCTGAACAAAACATCAATGGCTTATTTCCTACCAATGCAGTTATTCAAATAGCAGATGCTACACAACAAGAAAATCCACTTCAATTGTTGGCAAGCAAGCCCAGCAAAACACCCTTGGTGTTGGCTTCTTGGTCTGTAACATCGGCGCAAGCCAATTTGCTTTGCCTGTATCAGCCAAAATCCATTTCCATACCTAATCAACAAGCATTAGAACTTGCTGCCACAAAAGCAGAAACAGCCAGATTAGCACTGGCCAATAGAATCAAGATTCAAACCCCAGATCCTTATTTGAATACATTGGGTGGCGTATTAAGTATTGCTGCCGATGCAATTTGGGAATCACCATCTTATTTGCATGGTTCCATTGGATGGCGCATGCGACTCAATGGTTGGAGAGGACCCTATGTAGGAGATGTACTTGGTTGGCATGATAGGGCCAGATTGCATTTTAGCAGTTATGCGCTTTCTCAAATGACCCAACCCTTATCTGGTCCTATTGAAGCAGATACCGTTTTGCATTTGGCCAGACAAAAAGAGCGTTTGGGAAATGCAGTGTTTTCCAGTGGTTATATTTCTAGAAATCCCAATGGCGATTTTAAAGCACACCATTATGATATGAACCTAGTCTATATAGATGGTTTGTTAAGGCATTTGCAATGGACGGGAGATACGGCTTATGCAAGAGAATCTTGGCCACTATTACAAAGACATTTGGATTGGGAAAAAAGAAATTTTGATATGGATGGAGATGGCCTCTATGATTCCTATGCAGCTATTTGGGCCAGTGATGCTTTGCAATATAGTGGTGGAGGTGTTGCCCATAGTTCTGCTTATAATTATTGGGCTAATGTAATGGCTGCTAAAATTGCCAAAATCCTGAAACAGGATGGCCGTAAATATGAACAAGAAGCAGCCAAGATTTTAAAAGCCATGAATGAAAAATTATGGCTTTCAAAACAAGGTTGGTATGCAGAATTCAAGGATTTATTGGGTAACCAATTATTACATGAAGCAGCAGCTTTGTGGACGGTTTATCATAGTATGGATTCTGAAGTGCCTGATCCTTTTCAAGCTTATCAAAGTTCCAAATATATAGACAACCAAATTCCACATATTCCTGTTAGGGCAAAGCAATTGGAAAATGGTTTGTTCACCGTGTCTACCTCTAACTGGATGCCCTATATCTGGAGTTTAAATGTGGTTGCCATGGCAGAGGTATTGCATACTGCTTTGGCGCAATGGCAAACAGGTGAAAGAGAAAATGCTTTTCAATTATGGAAATCGGCCCTGATAGAAAGTATGTACTTGGGTAATAGTGCGGGGAACTTGGTACAGGTTTCTTTTTATGATGCCATTAGGGGAGAAACCTATCGGGATTTTGCAGATCCAGTTGCAATGACTGCAAGGTCCTTGGTAGAAGGATTGTATGGGATTACACCTAAAGCGCTTGATCATCAATTATTAATTAGACCAGGATTTCCCAAACAATGGAATAATGCAAATATTGCTTTGCCTGACATTGATTTTTCTTTTACCAGAAAAGGACTAACCGACCAATACTTAATTCAAAATAAGTTTGTGGCCAAGATGGATCTTTTGTTAAAACTGCCCGCAGAAGCTGCTGAAATTGTTTCTGTATTGGTGAATGGAAAACCCAGTAAATGGGTAAATGACGCAAGCGCTGTTGGAAGTCCAATGATTGAAATTAAAGCTGCATACGCCAAGTCTTATGCCATTACCATTCAATGGAAAAAACAAGCTAGTTTGCCTGTGATTCCAGAACAAACAACGGCAACAGGTAATCCATGGTCATATACAGTTACAAACGCTACTATTAAGTCAGTTAAAGATCCACAGTCTGTCTTAGTAAATAGCAAACATGATGGTAAAAGCATTCAAGGCACCATTGCTGCTATGCCGGGTTTGCATAGCATCTTTTTGCAATTGCAATCGGGAACTGTAACATGGTGGCAGCCCATTGATTTGAGGGTGGCAGCTCCTATAATGATTACGGCTATTGGTCAAGAACAAAGAAATCAAGTAGCCTATCAAATCAGCAATAATGGATTAACAGCAGTGGATGCGCAAGTTTGGGTGAATGGAAAATCATCACCCATGCACTTGCCTGCTCAATCAACTACGGAAACTAAATTGATTCCTGCATCTGAACTTGTTCCTGGCTCTAATCAAATTATAGTTCAATGGAATGGTAAACAGGTTGCACAGCAGATTTTGAATTGGAATATGGATCAACCCTTAAAAGGCCGTTTAGAAACTGTGAACCTGAGTCCCTATTTTAATAACAAAGTAAATCAGATTTTCCGTACCCAATACCTGAGTCCTAGGCCCAATGTGCCAACCTTGCAACTACCTACCCAAGGCATTGGAGAATGGACATACCCACTTAGAACGGCCAATATTAGTGATAGTGGTTTCAGGAAAAATTTAGAAGCTACTGGTACCATTCAATTGCAACAAGGAATATATTTTAGTAGTCCCAGTGATAGTTTGAAAAACAATATTCTATTTACTTCTCAGTGGGATAATTATCCGCATAAAGCACAAATTCCATTAAAGGGTTTGGCGTCTCATGCTTATTTATTGATGGCGGGTTCTACCAATCCCATGCAATCTAGAATGGTAAATGGGGTAGTGAGAATTCGTTATACCGATGGAAGTTCTGATAGTTTGGAATTGAAGAATCCAGAGAATTGGTGGCCTATTGATCAGGACTATTTGGATGATGGATATGCGTTTCAAACCAATGCACCCAAGCCTATTCGGATTCATTTAAAAACAGGAAAATTTGTATCCGTGTATGATCAGTCAATCAAACCATTTAATGGTAAACCCATTAGTGGCGGTGCTGCAACAGTATTGGACCTGCCTTTAAACAATCAAAAGACATTGCAGTCTATAGAATTAGAAACCATCGCCAATGATGTTGTTATTGGGTTAATGGGGCTTAGCTTGGTAAGAAGTGAAGAGTGAAGAGTGAAGAGTGAAGAGTGAAGAGTGAAGAGTGAAGAGTGAAGAGTGAAGAGTGAAGAGTGAAGAG